>NZ_JBALQL010000023.1:162109-174872 GCF_036964885.1 Bacillus sp. JJ1122
AATGGAGGCCAGGGTCCGAATGGAGGCCAAGGTCCGAATGGAGGCCAAGGCCCGAATGGAGGTCAAGGTCCGAATGGAGGCCAGGGTCCAGATGGAGGTCAAGGCCCTAATGGCGGTTTATCTGGTGGAGGAGCAGGAGCATCAGCTGGAAATGGCGATGCTGATGGTTCACCTTTAGATGGAGTGAAGACGACCGCGGATTACGCTAAGAAAGCTAAAAAGTTTCTGGTCACCTATCCAAAAAGACTAGGTGATATTCTGGATGGTACTCTCTCTCTTGCAGCCGGGTTCAGGATCAAAGATTTGAATACTGCAACGGGGAACAAGAACCTCTATCAAATTCTCGGGAAAAATAATGTTGTAGATAACAACAACAAATTTAATAGATGGTTAAATAAGAGGTATAACAACTATCTTCAGAGCTTTAAAGAAAATAAGCTGATCCTGAAAGGGAACCAGAAAACGGTAACGGATGCTTTTGGAAAAAAGACGAACGTCGTTACCAAGAATTTGAGAAGTGGCACGACTGTTAAAGCTAAACATATTGATAAGTTCTTCAAGGAAAATATGAGCTTTAAAACCGTGACCTCAAAAATAGGCAAGGAAATGTCGGAAAACTGGTTTGGTATCAATAATCCGTTTAAGCCATCAAACTGGAAAAGCGGCAATATCATCAATAAAGAATTTTTCAAATTAAGCAAAGTAGCTAAAGGAAACGGGATTGCGAATGTCCTGCTTTCTGTTGCTCCAAGAATCAGTGATTTTGCTCAACAAGAGAATAAATCTGCGCACGTAACAGATTTTGCAGCGGGAATTACCACTGATGTAGCATTTGGAGTGGGGTCAGCTGCGGTGAGCGCTGGAGTCGGCTGGCTTGCAGCAGCAGGAGCTGGAGCAGCGGCAGGGTCCGTGGTTCCTGGTGTGGGAACAGTTGTAGGAGCAGTGACGGCAATTGGGATATCTCTTTTCCTTGAATCAAAAACAGGAAAGAGCATTAAGGATAGCGTTCAAAAGGGAGTCAAAAAGCTGTTTGATGGTGTGAAAGGAAAACTGTCAGGAGTATTTGGCTAATTAGGAAAGGGAGAGTGAGTATGGTCAAAAATACAACAATACTAACAATAGGTCCGCTGGTGATTGGAGCTATTACTCTCCCAATCCCAGATTTTTCAATGGTTTACATGTGGGTGGCACTTGCCCTGTTCGTGCCTGTATTTTTATTTGCTGTATACCTTGACCTTACTGGGAAGTCAAAAAAATCAAGTAAGCTAAGAGGATACATTGGTTACTTTTGTATGGTCTTAAGCTCTATTTATTTTGCTTTGCCAGCAGTGAAGCTTTACGAGGATCGGCCGCTAATTCAGTTAGTCATTATTGGAATCTGGATTGCTGCTTCGTTGATTACCTTCCGATATCATCGTGTCATGCACGCAATTGTTTTTGCAGAGAGTGATCGCTACCGTAAGTTTACCTTTCTTTTGCACGGAACAATGGGCTTAGCGCTAGTAGCTGGAGCAGGAGGTTATTACAAAGCGGCAGAGTATTTCTCTTATGCATTTGGACCAAATGCAACATTTGCCTATTTTTCACTCATTCTGCTCATTGGGTCCCTCTGGCTGGGAATCTTCGCGCAGAGTACGGTCGGTGTGTTTACAAAGTTTAAATAGCTTGCGGGGTGGAAAAATGAATGCCTTTATCAAGACGTTGGGGATCTCGATCCTTCTAATGATGGTAACTGGTTTTATCGGTGTCGTAGTGATTCAGGATATCTTCTATTTATCAATCTTTTCTCTAATGATTACTTACTTTTTAAATGGATATATAGCTTCCGCAACAAATACTGTTTATCCCTATTTCAATGCCTATATGACCGCTCTCGCCCTGGTCATCATTAATTTGGCTTTCTCGTATCTGGTCCTCGGACTGAACATTTTGATCAATCCTGATGTGGTGTTTTATTCTCTATTGACCGGTACCTGTGTATCACTTGCAGGTGCATACGTAAAAACTTTTATGAGAAACAGGAGCATGGCCCATGCTTAAAGATATTTTCTATTATTATAATCAGAGCTTGCTGAAGATACTTGGCTTTACAATCCTGGTCATTCTTCCAGTTCAAATTTTTCTGTACGGCTGGATTTACTATTTTAATCAGCTGGATCTGAACCGTATTGAGACAGTTCTGGCACTCTACGTGTACGTATTAATGTTTATCCTTACGATGAAACCATTCCTTGAATTATACAAACACTTGAAAATAAACGAAGATTACAGTCTGAAAAGTATGCTGAAAACATTCATTTCCTCGTTCGGATTTGTGTTTTTCGGTTCAATGATCATCTTTTTGCTGTCTTATATAGGAACTACTTTATTTATCATTCCCGGACTCATCCTGCTGACCATAGCATTTTTTCTGCCCTTTTATAATTTCGGTGAAGAGAACATAAAGCTCCTTGCCAAAAAGGCAGTTCATTTTTATAAAAACAGATTCTTCTCCATCCATCGAGATGTGATTTTGCTAGCCTCTATTAATTTGCTGGTTTGGGCACTTTTTGTTAACGGGATTGCACAATTCGATATGAACCTCATTACGTATACGATCTTGCGAATACTGATTAACCTGTTTATTTTTCCGCTGATCTATTTTTATCTGGCGGAAAGGTATGAAGATGTTGCGGAGGTTTAGATGATTTATGGAAAATAGCTTATTCAAAAAAACAAATGTCCCTCTGATGGTGTTCCTGAGTTCTGTTTCTCTTGGAATCTATGTTCCTTATTGGTTTCTGTCACGGCAAAAGAACTTCGAAACTTTAAAAAATAATCTTAATTTTACCGCTTTGAAAGTACTTTTTGGTCTGTACATCTTTTCCTTTATCCTTAATCTTGTCCATACAGGCATTTTTACCGAGCTGGGAATCAACGTCTTTAACAGCCTTGATTTAATCCTTACCTTTTTCGGACTTGGAATTATGTATTTTTCAGTATTCAGGGCAAGGGATTCGATCGAAGATGAACTGAATGAAAAAGTGTATAACCCTTGGCTTCTCGTTATTTTTCATATCTGGTACCTTCAATATAAGTTAAACCGCATGGAATTGAAGGCATAATACAGTGCTTCAAGGCAATTATTTTTAATTATCCGGGGTGTCTCTAATGTCAGGAAAAAATAAACTCAATAATGAAAGAGGCGCGATTACCTTTGAATTCTTAGGAATCCTGCCGTTCTTTTTTATGTTCTTCCTGCTTCTCTGGCAGGTGGTCGCCTCCGGATATGCAGTTTTAACGGCAAAAACGGCGGTCAATAACGCGGCAAAAACGTTTGCGGCTACCAATGATATCAATGAAGCGGAGCAAGTGGCAATCCAAACAATCGGGACCAGCTCGGTGATCAGCTACAAGAACATGCAAGTTGTTTTCCTTGATGGCCAGGGAAAGTTTGAAATGAAGCTGTCTGCAAATCATCCGCTTGTATTTGTTCCATCTCCATGGAAAAGTGCTGCTTCACTAGACCTTAACCAGGAGGCGATTGGCAAGGTGATGGTGCCATGAAGTATCTACGCAATGAGAGAGGGAACGCCGTCTTTTTCATGCTGTGGCTCCTTGGGATCGTAGCAATCCTTTTTTTGATCGTCTTGAACCTTGCTAAAGTTTTTATTGTAAAAGAACATGCCAGCCTTTCGGTTGAGCAGGCGGCGATTGCCGGGACTGCGGCGATTATTGAAAAAACGAAGGAAGCGGTTAAGGATTTTGACAGCGGTCCAGAATCCGTGGCTCAAAAAGTCCTCGATGGTGGAAAAAGCATTGAAGATTTGATCACCGAAAAGGAAGCAGAATATGTAGCCAACGGTGCTGATGAATCAGCTGCTTTTATTAAGGCAGCAAATGATGTGCTGCCACCACGGCTTGATAAACACCCGTTATTAAAAATCGCATTCCGGAACAGGCTGGGCAATGACAGCAGTGACCTTTACGCCGTAGCCACGGCGGACATCCAGGATATCATTGATGCCAATCAGGCAAATATGGAAGATACGGAAATCCTTTTTGATGAGGATGACTGGCGCCTGGAGGTCAAATCAACGGCAACTTTTCAATCGATCTCCGATAACAAATACATTCAGGATTTCTTGGCAAAAATTCCTCAAAAAGGCTATGGCCCATCGCTATCATATTTACAATCTGTCTATTCAGGCGGACTGCCGATTTTTCCATAGGAAAATCCCTTTCGATCATTGAGAGGGATTTTTTTTATTTAGAATTTTCAGCTATTTTGCTATACTATTTCGTAAGACGAATAAATGGGGGAATCTAAATGTCTTTGCATACATATCCATATCCATCGCAGCGGATGGCAGCAGTTGCCCGCAACGGGATGGTCGCTACTTCGCAGCCGCTTGCTGCACAGGCTGGGCTTGATATTTTAAAAAAGGGAGGCAACGCGATTGATGCTGCGATTGCCACTGCGGCGTGCCTCACGGTTGTTGAGCCGACTTCAAACGGCATTGGCGGCGACGCGTTTGCCTTAGTTTGGGTGAAGGATCAGCTGTATGGCTTGAACGCAAGCGGTCCTGCTCCACAATCGATTTCAATTGAAAAGGTAAAAGAGCTCGGTCATGAAAAAATGCCTTCTCATGGCTGGATTCCGGTCACTGTACCAGGTGCGCCATCTGCGTGGGCAGAACTGTCTAAAAGGTTTGGTCGCTTGCCGCTGACAGTAGTGCTGCAGCCGGCAATTGACTATGCCCGCAATGGTTATCCACTGACTCCAACTCTTGCAAAATACTGGAATGGTGCTTTTAAAGCTTACAAGAATCGCTTCCAGGGGGAGGAATATGGAGAATGGTTCCGAGTATTTGCCCCTGAGGGTAAGGCACCTGAGACAGGGCAGATGTGGAAATCGGAAGACCATGCGAATACACTACAGGAAATCGCGGAGACGAACGGAGAGAGTTTCTATCGAGGAAGCCTGGCTGACAAGATCGCTGAGGAATCTGAAAAAGCAGGAGGCTTCCTAAAGAAGTCAGACCTGGAAAACTATCAACCTGAATGGGTTGATCCGATTTCCGTTTCCTACCGAGGACATGAGATCTGGGAGATTCCGCCGAACGGACAGGGAATCGTCGCTCTTATGGCTCTAAATATTTTAAAAGGTTATGAGTTCACACATCGTGACGATGTTGAAGGAGTCCACCTCCAGCTTGAGGCGATGAAACAGGCATTCACGGATGGCAAGGAATATGTTTCAGATCCAGCGACAATGCAGGCAAGGACAGTCGATTTGCTTTCTGAAAAATTTGCTGAGGAAGCTCGAGCGAAGATTAGTGAAGAAGCAAGGATGCCAGAACCAGGTTCGCTGCCAAAGGGCGGAACGGTGTACTTGGCGACTGCCGATGGCGAAGGCAACATGGTTTCTTTTATCCAGAGCAATTACATGGGCTTTGGCTCAGGGATTGTCGTTCCTGGAACAGGCATCGGGCTGCAAAACCGCGGGCACGATTTCTCACTTGACCCGAATCATGCAAATGCACTTGCTCCTGGCAAGAAAACGTATCATACGATCATTCCCGGCTTCATCACGAAAGGCAAGGATGCTGTCGGACCATTCGGGGTGATGGGCGGGTACATGCAGCCGCAGGGCCATGTCCAGGTTGCCATGAATATGATCGACTTTGGCCTGAATCCACAGGCCGCGCTCGACGCACCGCGCTGGCAGTGGATTGAAGGAAAGCAAATCGAGGTGGAACACCACTTCCCGAACCACATCGTCAAGCAGCTGGCAGCGCGCGGACATCAGATGAAGGTGGCGTACGACGGCGGCGGCTTTGGCAGAGGCCAGGTCATTGTAAGAAATCCGGAAACAGGCGTGCTGACAGGCGGAACGGAAATGAGGACAGATGGCTCGATTGCATGCTGGTAACAAAATAGCTTTTAAGGGACGCTCATAATTGGGCGTTCCTTTTTTACTATTCTGGGATGGTGATGAGATTGGGCAACCGCACGACCTGAATCAAATAAATTTTTTTTCGACACTCCTGGACATCATTAAGCTTGTGAAAGCCTAATGATATTAACGGTTTTTACACGACCGTAAAAATATCGACATAGAAAGCGATTACATTTTTTAGAAATAGTATCTTGACCTGCATGGACATTATATGGATAATAAAATTAAATTTTCTAAAGATTTAGTTAAATTGAAACTGGAGGTAGTGGTTTGATTATATTAGTTGGTTTGCTGGTCATTACCGGGATAAGCCTGTTATTGGCTTTTAAGAAAAATAAAATGATTTTCCTGGCCGTACCATTTCTTAGCATATTTCTTTACTTCCTCATCCAGATCATCATGGTGCCCGCTCCATTCTTTGAAACGCTAAAATTCATCTTCAGCCTCAGCTAGTGATATAACTTCAACTTCTAACAAAAAATCTTCAAAGTGTTCAGCTAGGGTACCCGTCGTCGTAAAAAAAGGTATCAACTTTGCCATTGCAAAGTTCATATAACCCAAATTCATTTTAAAAAGGAGTGGGGAAGCTACGCACGCGATTCACTAATAAGCTGTGTCCGTCATTCATAAAGGATTATAAAAAGGGGATTATCAAACACAAAGGGGTGTAAAATGTGAAAAAAATTGATAAGGCTGTCGCAGACGCATATTTCCGTGAGAAAAACCGTAACATGTTCATTTATTTTGCCATCTGGTTCCTTGTTTCCTTCGGGGTCGTTATGTTCGCAGAACCGCTAAGCGAGATTTCCATCGGCGGATTTCCATTCCACTATTTTATGGGAGCCCAGGGAGCAGTCCTGACCTTCATTATCCTGTTATTCGTTAATGCGAAGGTCAGTGACGGAATCGATAAGAAGTACGGAATCGATGAAGAGAAAAATATTAAATTAAGTGAAGGAAAGAGCTTGGACCACTAATTTTTCCCTTTGGACCCGGCCGGAAACATATTTCAGTTTTGGAAGATGATTTTCCCGGTGGTGGCAGGTTTCGGAAGAAGATATTAACGGTTGAATGACTTTTATTAACGGTTAGAGCGATTATATTAACGGTTGAAAAAGCTTTATTGCTAGTTGTTTATATATTACTCACCAGCCAGTAAGGACAAAAAGAAGCAGTTGAAAAAGGGGGAGAACTTTGGATACACAATTCTTGGTCTCATTATCTATTATTCTAGCCACATTTGGTTTGTATATCGGAATTGCACTTTTTAATAAAGCGAAGGAAACATCTGATTTCTATGTTGCTGGACGTGGGGTGCCGCCAGTTTTTAACGGAATGGCGATTGGCGCTGACTGGATGAGTGCGGCGTCTTTCATCGGGATGGCCGGTACGATTATGCTCCTTGGATATGATGGTCTTGCGTATATCATGGGCTGGACGGGCGGCTACTTGCTGCTGACATTCCTGCTTGCACCACAGCTTCGCAAATACGGCCGTTATACCGTACCAGAATTCATCGGCGACCGATTCAACAGCCATACAGCCCGCGTCATCGCGGCAATCACAACGATTATCATCAGTTTCACCTACTCAATTGGCCAGCTTTCCGGTTCGGGAGTGGTTATCGGCCGTCTATTCGAAATCGATGCTAAGCTTGGCACGATGATCGGGGTAGTCCTGATTGCCTTCTACGCTGCATTTGGCGGCATGAAGGGTGTTACATGGACGCAGGTTGCCCAGTACATCATTTTGATTATCGCTTACTTGATTCCGGTTATTTTCATGTCTCTTCAAGTTACTAGCAGTGCCCTGCCATGGCTTTCTTACGGTGAGCTTGTCGGCAAAATGGGTGAGCTTGATCGGGAGCTTGGCATTTCTGAATATTTCGCACCGTTCACAAACGGCACGAAATGGCAGTTCCTTGCCCTTATGTTTACATTGATGGCTGGTACGGCGGGCCTTCCGCACGTAATCGTCCGCTTCTATACGGTTTCAACGATGAAGGCTGCACGCTGGTCAGGGGCATGGGCACTTCTATTCATTGGTTTGCTTTACCTCTCTGCACCTGCTTATGCTGCGTTCTCCCGTTTCATTTTAATGACGAAGGTGGCTGGCAGCAAAATCAGCGAGCTTCCTGCCTGGACAAAAACATGGGTCGATACGGGCAAGCTTCAGCTGGCAGACGGAAATGGAGATGGAATCCTTCAATGGAAGGAATTGATCATTTCCAATGATATCGTCGTTATGGCGACACCTGAAATCGCAAACCTTGGCGTATTTGTCGTCGGGCTTGTAGCGGCTGGCGCTATGGCCGCAGCGCTTTCTACAGCGGGCGGTTTGATGATCGCGATCTCTTCTGCTTTTGCCCACGATATCTACTATCGTGTTATGAGACCAAACGCTACGGATAAAAACCGTTTGAACGTAGCACGTATTTCAATCGTTGTAGCTACATTGCTGGCAGGTATCATTGCCTTAAATCCTCCAGGAGCCATTACGCAAATCGTTGCCTGGGCATTCGCGCTTGCATCCGGAACATTCTTCCCGGCACTGATCCTCGGTGTATGGTGGAAGCGATCGAATGCACAGGGAGTAATCGCCGGAATGCTAGTCGGTCTAGGCGTAACACTAGCATACATCTTCGCGGCAAAATATGGCGGCTACACAATCCTCGGCATCATTGACACAGGTGCTGGCGTATTCGGTGCCGCTGCTGCGATTCTTGCCAACGTGGTAGTATCACTTGCCACTCCTGCACCATCGCAAAAAATTCAGGAGGAAGTACTCGACCTTCGCTATCCTGAACAGATGGTGTATAAGAATGGCGAAGTATGGATGAACGACGATGGAACAAAAGCGCTATAAGGAAATATGGAAGGCTGTGCAGTTCCACCCCTTATTCCAGGGGGTGGAGGAAAGCACAGCCCTTTCCCTTGTCGAGGAATGTGAAGCGTTAACCTTTCAAAAAAAAGAAATCATGCTCCAGGCTGATACTCCGCGCCAGGGGCTTTTGCTGGTTTTACAGGGAATAGCTGAAGTGTTTGTGAAAAATGCTGCCGGACAGGATGAAGTGCTCGAGGTCATTCAAAAAGGAGAGATTGTCGGGTTTTCGAGTCTCGCAAATTTTCTTGGGTTTGAAAAAGCAGATAAAAACCAGGCGACAGTCGAGGTAAGGGCCGTAGAAGATGTCCAAGCGCTGCTCATCCCTTATGCCGTATTGGCAAAAAGATGGAGTGACCAGAAAGTCCATGACTACTTGCTGACCCAGGTATCCATCAGACTGAAGGATGTGTACGGATCGCTTGCAGAACAGGTGAAACTGGCAAAAGGAATGGGTGAAGGTGAAACCATCCTCACGAGAGTCCATGACATTATGTCGGAAAAAGTCGTGGCCGTTGCCCCTGAGACGAGCATCCGGGAGGCAGCGCGAAAAATGGCTGAGGGCAGAACGAGCTCTGTGCTAGTGCTTGAAGGGCAGGAGCTGAAAGGAATCATCACGGAGCGTGACATTGTCGGAAGAGTCGTCGCTAAGGGGCTAAGCTATGACGAACCATCAAAATTGGCCATGACCGCAAACCCTGTCACGATTTCAAGATTCGCGTATTATTACGATGCGATCTCTGAGATTCTTTTAAAAGGGATCAAGCACCTGCCAGTCGTTGATGACGGCGAGATTTCCGGTATTGTTACTTTTACCGACCTGCACCGGAAAAAGAATGACAGTATGATGAAGACAATCAAAAAAATTGAGCAGGCTGATGAAGCAAGCCTCGCAGAAGTGAAGGCAGCCATTTATGAAATAACCGATACGCTGCTCAGGGACCGAGTGCCTGTATTTGCCTTGCTAGAAATCATCACCAAGCTATATGACCGATTGATTGGCCGGACAGTAGAATTATCAGTTGAGGCGCTTCGCAAACAAGGCCTCACGCCGCCCGTACCGTTTGCCTTTTACTTAATGGGTTCAAGTGGCCGTGGTGAACAATTCATGCTGACAGACCAGGACCATTTCCTCGTCTATGGTGAAACAAGTGACCATGTCTTTTTTGAAAAGCTGGGACAGGAAATCACCTCAACGCTTGAAAAAGCGGGATATGCCCGCTGTAAGGGCTTGATGATGGCGAACGAGCCCCAATGGAGAGGGACGGTCCTGCAATGGCAGGACCGGGTCAGGAAGTGGATGTTGCAGTCAACAAATGAGAACCTGCTGCTTGCACAGAACTTTTTCTCGTATCGGTTTGCTGCCGGCAGCGCTGAGCTGAATGGAGAGTTTGAGAGAAAAATCGCAGAGCTTTTGGAACGCTCAAAAATCTTTTTATTCCGGATGGTCCAGGCGGAAAGGGAGCAGGAAATCCCTACGCTTGATGAACCAATCAAGGCGCTGTTTAGAATTGGCCGTAAGAGCATTGATATGAAAAAGGAAATCTTATTCCCGTACCATCACAGTCTGCAGATTTTATCCCTCTATTACGGTGGAATTCAAGGAACACCTCTTGAGAAAATAGCAGCCATGAAGGAGAAGGGGATTTTTACCGCGGAATTCACTCTCGATGTAAAAGAAGCCCTCAGCCATGTATTCAACCTGTACATCAGGCAAAGGTGGGAGAACAAAGGGGTAAGCTCCGTCCTTTCATTTTCTGCGATGTCTACAAGGCAAAAGGAAGAGTTGATTCTGAGCTTGCGAACGTTGCGGGAGCTCCAGGGGATGGTTTTTGCTAGATTTTCAATCTAGCGAGGCGATCTGTCAGGTGATTTTACAGAATGGATCGAGTTGGTTTAATAGATTTGTTCTCGTGAACTGACTGCGGGTTACTAGTTTTTAACGAAAAAGCATTCTATTGTAATGGCTCTGTTAAAGCTGAAAGTTGATTTTAATACCCTGTAGATTATAGTGGAAGGCGCGAAGACTCCTCGAAAAAGCTAACGCATTTTCTTCGTGCGTGGGCACATTCCAGGAAGCTATTCAGTGTCCTGCGGGCTGAGCTAGACAGGTGAGACCCCGCAGGAGCGAAGCAACGAGGAGGCTCAGCGCCAGGAAAATCAACAGCGTTGTTTAAGAGAGCTAACAGAATAATAGATTTAAAGGATTGATGAAAGGAGGAGGTCAAGTTCTTTCAGCGGAAGAATATTTCCTGTTCATTAAAATACGATATGATTCCTTTATCGACGCCAATCGATGATCTTACCTTTATAGTATTCGACACGGAGACGACAGGGTTCCAGGTTGCGACGACTGACAGACTGATTGAAATTGGTGCTGTTCCAGTAAACGGACTGAAAGTGAAGGGAAAACACCAGTTTCAGACATATGTAAATCCGAGGCGACAAATTTCTCGGGAAATAATTGAACTGACCTCGATTACAAACGAAATGGCAAGTGAAGCGCCTGTTGCACCGGACGCAATTTCCCGGTTTTTTGATTATGTTGAATCACACGATACGGTCTGCCTTGTTGGACATTATGTCAGCTTTGATACAGCTGTTTTAAAAAGCGAGCTTAAACGCGAAAAGTTGGCTCTGAAAAGGTTGTTCACCATCGATACGCTGGATTTGATTGGCTTTATTGCCCCTTCATACGATATGCGCGATCTCGAGCGATACGCAATGGCCTTTGGCACACGAATTTACGATCGCCACAGCGCCATCGGCGATGCCATGACCACAGCCTATCTGTTCACAGAACTTCTCCTGCAATTCAAAGACAGGGGTCACTCCACCTGGGGTGAACTCATGAAAGCGACGGACAGTCAGATGAGGTCGATGCCGTTTTAGGGAATAGAAAAAAGGAGCGGTGTCCGCTCCTTTTTTCGTTCAATCTATCTGAATGACAGCACCGTTTTTATAAGTGACAATAAGTGTCTTGCCAGCAAGCTCTTGATATTTTCTAGCGGTACCATAGGCGACTTTTAATGGAATGGCATGTCCATTCTGTGTGAATTCTACTGTGAAATTGTCGGCTGCCCCTGCAACAGTGGCTTCCATTACGTCGATATTCCCAGGAATAATCAGTCTTTGGCCAATCAGGACCATATTTTCCTTTAATTTATTCGCATTCTTTAATTCATTTAAACTCAAATCATATCGCATGGCGATATTCCATAGCGTGTCACCCGGCTGGACGGTATAAATTCCCTCACCAGCTTGATGAGAATGAGTCGGTACAATCAGGGTCTGGCCTGTTAAGATGGTTTCTTTTTTAAGGTGATTCTCCTCCATCAAAGCTTTTACCGTAACACCGTATTTTTTAGCGACTGAATAGAGTGTATCGCCTTTCTTCACGATATATGTACCCGCCTCACTTACAACAGGAACCTGTATTTTCTGGCCGCTATGTATCGTGTAGCGATCCAAGGAATTCATTACCTTCAGCAATTCAACAGAAGTATCGAATTTTTTTGACAGGCTGTATAGCGTATCGCCCTTTTTTACAGTATAGATAGCGCCGTCTGCTTCCGTTTTCTTTTGGCTCATGCCGAATAGAAGTGCAGTTGCCAGTGAACCCGCTAATGCAGCCCCTATTGCCTTCTGCCGCCTTCTAAGTGATACCTTACGTTTTTGTTCTCTGATCCGTTGGTTTCTTGTTTGTCTGTATGTAACCAAGCTGCTCTTCCCCCAATGTAAAAATAAACTCCTCAACAAGAATTCGCTGGGTGGGATATTTTTTTGTCCTAAAATTGGTGGTGAAGGAAAGTTTTTCATTAAGGGGTTTGTTAAAGATGACTTTGTTTTTTAAACCCTGTTGATTGTAGTGGAAGGCGCGTAGACTCCTGCGGGCTGAGCTGGACAGGTGAGACCCTGCAGGAGCGAAGCGACGAGGAGGCT
>NZ_JBALQL010000023.1:174882-210119 GCF_036964885.1 Bacillus sp. JJ1122
AGCCTTGTTTAACAGAACTAAAATCAAAAAGTATACGAAAACATCCTTTAAAAAAGAAAAAATGGCTGAATTTTCTAAAAAACTTCACAATACCTTGTCCCTATTGCTTTTTTCGTGCATATATCCTCAACCAAGCTAATAAAATGTTACAAACCTGACAAAGAGAGTGTTTGAGGTGAGGAATCGTTTGAACAATACGAGGATTTAGCCGGGGACATTGATTAATCATTGTAATATCCAGAAGGATTCCCTTCTGCCGCAACAGATATTTTTGCGGAAAACAGCATTTGCCGATGAAAAGCGAGTCTCATTTCACACTTCTCACATCCAATTTAGGGAGGGCGAGTGGTGTGCACGATTACATCAAAGAGAGAACAATCAAGATTGGAAAGTATATCGTGGAGACGAGAAAAACAGTTCGCGTCATAGCGAAGGAGTTTGGCGTATCCAAAAGTACAGTCCATAAAGACCTGACAGAAAGATTGCCTGAGATCAACCCTGACCTTGCCAATGAAGTAAAAGAGATCCTCGATTATCATAAATCAATTCGCCATTTAAGAGGTGGAGAAGCCACTAAAATGAAGTATCGGAAAGAGGAAAGGGAAGAAGAGCCTGTAAAGTGAACAAATCGAGAAACGTAAATTTCACAGAATGGAGGGAATGTAATTCAGCTGTGCATTAAATAAATTTAACAAAATAAATGCCCAGCTTAGAAATGAAAAAGCCGGGCATCGCCACAAAAGGCGTGTATGATTCTGCTCAGGTACAAAAGCGGAGGCTGCCGCCTTTTTATCATGTGTGGAAGTGGACAAGAACAAGCGAGCAATCTATATTCTTAACAAATTAGGTCACACATTCTCAATTTGGAAGATCTAGACTACTCCCCAGCATCCCCATCTCCGTCATCAGAGTCAGGGCCTCTGTCCCCGATGCTGTCGGGCGCAGAAGAGGGGTCACTGATATCCGGACCCTCGTTTCGATCCGCAGATCCGCGGGCATTCTTGATAATCATATAAGAACTAAAAATGACAAGTACGCCTGCTGCGATTAAAAAACTCATTTTATTTCCTCCGATCATTATTTCGCTTTTACTAATTTTACAGGATGTAAACAAAAATTTCAGTTTTCATGACAAAGTTCAACAAAACATGTCAAATTTTTCGGCAAACGGTTACTTATTTCCTATTACTGTGATAAAATAAGCAATTAGGGTAGAATATGGTTCGCAGATTGCGGCAGCGTCTGGATATTCTCGAACATCGTCATCTTTTTTACAAGGATGAGACAGTAAGTCATAGAGAAAACGGGGCTAATCAGCCGCAGCCAGCCATTTGTCAAGGAGGATAAAAACGAAATGTTTGCTAGGGATATTGGGATTGACCTTGGTACTGCCAATGTATTGATCCATGTTAAAGGCCGAGGAATTGTATTGAATGAACCGTCTGTTGTGGCGATTGATAAGAACACAAATAAGGTTTTAGCTGTAGGGGAAGAAGCACGCAAAATGGTTGGGCGTACACCTGGCAATATCGTAGCGATTCGTCCTTTGAAAGATGGAGTTATCGCTGATTTTGATGTGACAGAGTCCATGCTAAAGCACTTTATCAATAAACTAAATGTTAAGGGCTTCTTGTCCAAACCACGCATCCTGATTTGCTGTCCAACGAACATTACAAGCGTTGAGCAAAAAGCAATCAAGGAAGCTGCTGAAAAAAGCGGAGGCAAGAAAGTGTACCTTGAAGAAGAGCCTAAGGTAGCGGCAATTGGCGCAGGCATGGATATTTTCCAGCCAAGCGGAAACATGGTCGTTGACATCGGCGGCGGAACAACGGATGTTGCCGTGCTTTCCATGGGTGATATCGTGACATCTGCATCGATCAAAATGGCTGGCGACAAGTTTGACGCAGAAATTTTAAATTACATTAAACGTGAATATAAGCTGTTGATCGGTGAACGTACAGCTGAAAATATTAAACTGACCATCGGAACAGTATTCCCTGGCGGCCGCAGTGAAGAAATGGAAATCCGCGGACGCGATATGGTTTCTGGACTTCCAAGGACGATCTCAGTCCGTTCAGAAGAAGTGGAACAGGCCTTAAGAGAATCTGTAGCGGTTATCGTACAGGCTGCAAAAACGGTGTTGGAGCGCACACCACCTGAACTTTCCGCTGATATCATCGACCGCGGTGTCATTTTAACTGGAGGCGGCGCATTGCTTCACGGCATCGACCAGCTGATGATGGAAGAGCTTAAGGTTCCTGTATTGGTTGCGGAAAACCCAATGGATTGCGTTGCAATTGGAACAGGTATCATGCTTGATAACATTGACCGCATTGCAGGGCGACGCAGAATCGTATAAATAATTTGGTTAAAAATCTGGAGATCTCCCGGTAAAAATACTGGGAGATCTCCAGATTTTTTTGCATTTTACCCAATTTTTCTGGAATAAAACCCAAAATCCTACATTTTCCTGCAAATTTTTAATGTTTCTAGCCGATATATTTCTTATAATAAGAGATAGAGAAAAAATTCCCTATTTCGATTTTATCCAATAGTATTAATATTTCATCATTCTTGCACCACATATTTTCGGACGCCTATGATTGTAAATTCAAGAACAGGGGCGATTTTATCGACGTTTTAACCAGCTTACGTATTTCTTATCCTATGAGGTGGAAACATGTTTAAAGGATTTTATACAGTTGCTTCCGGAATGCTTGCACAGCAGCGCAGGACGGAAATGCTGACAAATAATATGGCCAACGCCAACACGCCGGGCTTCAAAGCGGATCAATCCGCGATGAGGGCATTCCCGGAAATGCTGCTCCAGCGATTTGAAAAGGAGCGCATCCCGACAGAGAACGGTTTAAATTTACCGTTTAACAAGGAAATTGGCACTATTAATACTGGGGTTTACATGCAGGAAGCCATTCCGAAATTCATCCAGGGCGATTTGCGCGAAACAGGCAATAAGACAGACGTGGCACTGCAAGATATAAATATGCCTGAAAATGGATCTGTGTTCTTCAACGTTCGCCATACAGACGGCTCAGTACGCTATACTCGCAATGGGAATTTCACGGTTGATGGACAAGGATACCTGACAACCGGCAGCGGTCATTATGTGCTCGATTCTTCTGGGAAGCAAATCCAGCTTTCAAGCGACCGTTTTACCATTGATGAAACGGGCGCGATTACTGGGGAAAATGGGGAACGTGCCATTCTTGGCATAGGATATTCCATTGATCCCCGCCGAATGATTAAAGAGGGCGATGGAATGTTCAGGACGGAAGATGGTACACCGCTTCCAAGCGCATTCGGCACAGCTGGCGTCCAATTCAGGCTGCAGCAAGGCTTTCTGGAGCAATCAAACGTTGATATGAGCAGAACCATGACCGATATGATGACAGCCTACCGTGCATTCGAGGCCAACCAGAAAATCCTTCAAGCCTACGACCGCAGCATGGAAAAGGCAGCAAATGAAATCGGCAAGCTTTAATCGAATCATTGATTTTGACTCTGTTTTTTTGAAAATAAAAGGCGGCCACGTAATGGCCCGCATTGAGGGATAAAATATGAACAGGACGATGATTACAGCTACAAATACACTTTCCCAGCTGCAAAAGCAGCTCGATATGATCAGCCATAACATGGCGAATATCGATACGGCAGGTTATAAGCGCCGTGAAGCATCTTTTACCGATTTACTCGTGCAGGAATTCCGTAACCAGCCAAATGATGCATTGGAACGGAATCGCCAGACACCTTTCAATGTTCGTCAGGGTATAGGCGCAAGGCTGGGTCAGACTCAGCTGGTTTTAACTCAGGGAAGCTTGAAATCAACAGGCCGTGATTTGGACACTGCATTTACGGCCGAAGGACAATTTTTCCGGGTTATGGTCCAAAATGAAAATGGCGGCACCAGTTTGAATCTAACCCGAAATGGCGCGCTTTATTTATCACCTATTTCTGATAATGAGACGATGCTTGTCAACAGTGACGGTCATGCCATTCTTGACGAAAACAATCAGCCAGTCACCATAACCGGCAATGTGAAAAGCTACAAAATCAATGAAACAGGCAATTTTTCAGCAGAAATGTATGATGGTACGAGCCAGGAAGTGAATCTTGGTGTAGTATTAGTGAAGAAGCCGCAATTTTTAGAGCAAAAAGGCGGAAATTTACTTGGACTTCCTGCTAACCTGAATGGTCTTGGTGTTACAGAAGGAGAAATCCTTACAGAACTGACCGGGACATTAAGAAATCAGGTATCCATCCAGCAGGGTGTTCTTGAGCAATCAAATGTAGATATGAGTAAAGAAATGACGGATTTAATCAATGTCCAGCGAGGCTACCAATTTCATGCCAAGACGATAACACTGGCTGACCAAATGCTTGGGCTGGTGAACGGCATCCGTTAAGAGGGGAAGAACAAAATGGCTTTGAACAAAAATAATCATGAAGCAACAACGCGTGAACAAGTGAAAAAAGAAAAGAAAACACGCGAAAAAAAGAAAAGAATCCGGGTTCGCCTTATTCCGATCTGGCTTCGGATTATTATTGTCCTCATCCTTTTGGGTGTCAGCATTATGCTTGGCGCAATGTTCGGATATGCCGTCATGGGCGGCGGGGAAGCAAAAGATATTTTTGAAAAATCAACCTGGACTCATATTGTAGACCTGGTGAATAAAGAATAATTCAGTAGGAAGGGAAGTTTCCCTTCCTTTTTATTTATATTTTTTAGTACAATGGTATTTAAGCACCTAATATTAATAGGAGGTACTAAAATTATGCTTGATATCACTCAAATTAAAGAAATTATTCCACATCGCTATCCATTTCTGCTAGTTGATAAAATTTTGGAAATCGAAGAAGGTAAAAGAGCGGTTGGAATTAAGAATGTAACCGCGAATGAAGAATTCTTCAATGGGCATTTTCCCGATTATCCAGTAATGCCTGGGGTATTGATTGTCGAAGCGCTTGCTCAGGTAGGAGCAGTAGCTGTTCTGAAGCTCGAAGAAAATCGCGGAAAAATCGGCTTCTTTGCCGGGATCGACAATTGTCGGTTCAAAAGACAAGTAAAACCAGGCGACCAGCTTCGTCTTGAGGTGGAAATGGTCAAGCTGCGCGGGCCGATCGGCAAAGGCAAAGCAATTGCCACTGTAGATGGGGAACTTGCTTGCGAAGCAGAAATTACGTTTGCAATAAAATAAAATTCAAGCAATACTCGAATATTGGCCGAACTGAGGAGGAGAGACTCCTTGGTTCGGCTTTTTTATTTCCTGACCAAAAAGCGAAAATAGTATAAAACCATGCAAGTTTTTTTCAATGGTGGGCAATATAACAGCAGACCCGTGCAACAGGTCTTAAAAACCTACTACATGAAAGGGGCTTTTACTCATGAAGAAGAAGCTATTAATGCTAATCGGTGGCTCATTGCTATCGGCAATGTTCCTTGCTGGCTGTGCGAATAATGATCAGGAACCACCTCCGAATGATGATGTGGATGTCGAGAATCCAGCAGACAACAACGATATGAATGATAACAATGGTAATGTCGATGACAATGGTGTGATTGATAATAACGACGAAAACGTTCCTGATACTCCAGACGTTAACACTGATGACGACGGCGATATGATGAAAGACAACAATGAGCCAGGTGAAGATGCTGTTGAAGATCAAAGGGATATGAACGATAAGGACAAGGAAGACGAATAATTGGCTAGTGGGCAGGTGAATTCCTGCCCGTTTTTTTAGTTTCTAAGGTAAAAATCTTGCATCTTGCGATTGGATTATTACACATTAAGTTCTACGAAAATTGGATTCATCTCTACAAAAAATGTATGAATCTCTACAGTGCTCCAATTAATTTCTACGATTTTACCGATAATCTCTACAATGCTCCAATTAATCTCTACGGTTTTACCGATAATCTCTACAAAAACCCTGATAAATTCCGTATTTCCATTTAGCTGGAGAAATCAGATTAAACAATCGCATGAAAAAAAACAATTCACAAAAAAACTCCAGCTTAATAAATTCAGCTGGAGTCGGATTATACTTTTTTCGGTAAAGCGATCTTTGGCTTCGTAACAATATTTTGTTTGAATTCAGCTAATAATTGGTCACCTGTGAAGCCCTTATCGATCAAGTGCTCCAATAGTTTTTCAGGATAATCGCTCTTTGGTTTTGTTAATTTTCCGGTCAGAAGGATGCTTGCATGTTTCTTAAGCTTTTTGACGCAGCATACTTTTGTCGAGAATGCAGCAGGATCATTTTCCCGCTTAGTGATGACGACTTGAACGATGATTTCTTTATCATTCGCACAGGCATCTTCAAAATAAGGGATATATTTATGGTCGGTAAAAACCTCCACGAGCCATGTTCCCTTATCATCCTCTTTGTTGATAATAAGGCCGTCTTCCATCTCGATATCTACTAAAGCATCATCATCAGCAAGCTGCATTGAGATCAACTTAAAGGTCTTCATGTCAACCACCTCCCGTAATACTTGTCCAAATTATAACACAATGGATATAGAAAACGAAAAAAAGCATGTTTGTCGAAAAAAAAATCCTGAAATGGCGGAAAGTGAGTTTTCGATATAAGCGGGTAATTAAAAACTGAAAAATTAGCGGTAAAAGATGCTATGGGAGCTTATTTTTAAGAGGAAAACATGCATTTTCGTCATTTTACTACGAACAGTGATAGGAATATGATTTGGATATAACCGAGAAAGGAGTTGATAAGGTGATAAATCAAGTTACGCTAGTAGGCAGAATTACCAAAGATCCCGAGCTGAAGTGGACGCCGGATGGAAAAGCGGTCACGAACATCACACTTGCGGTAAACAGGCATTACAAAAATCCAAACGGGGAGATTGATGCTGATTTTGTCCATTGTACCCTCTGGGGCAAAACAGCAGAAAATACCTCTAACTATTGCAGGAAGGGTTCGGTCATTGGTGTGACCGGGCGGATCCAAACTCGCAATTATGAGAACCAGGAAGGTAAAAGAGTGTACGTTACAGAGGTAGTTGCCGAAGGAGTAAGGTTTTTGAGCTCAAAGCCAGTCAAGGAAAACACACAGCATAAAGTGGAAAGTTTTGCACCGCCGATGGAGAGAGAACGAGAGGAGCTGCCATTTTGACAAGTGAAAATGAATCCCTTGAAAAGCTGCTGGTCAGCCTGATCAAAATGGTAGGGAAAAACAATGAAAGAGTTGACGAACTCATGAAAAAAGTCCATCAGCTAGAAATTGCCTCTAAAGAACAACAATTCAGCCGCGTTTACTCATTCATCGCCGAACCGCCAAAACCAAACTCCATGTATAGCAAAAGAGAGTACTCCAAACGATGAACTGCAATAGATATCCCCGGAACAACTTCTTTAAGAATCTTTAAAAGAGAGAATCAATAAAATATCTCCAATATCCCTCAACTTTTCATGCCGGCTTTGGTAAGCCGGTTTTTTCTTTTCAGAGAAAAATGAAAAAACCAGCACCTGGGCGGCGCTGGTTCCCTTTTACGATAAAAACACCAAATCATGCAGCTCATCTGTAGACAGTTCGGTGATCCAGCTGTCGCTCTGGATGATCTGGTCGTTCAAAGACTGCTTCTTCTCAAGCATCGCATCAATTTTTTCCTCAAGCGTTCCTGTACTGATCAGCTTATGAACATGCACGAACCGGCTCTGTCCAATCCGGTATGCCCGGTCCGTTGCCTGGTTCTCGACGGCAGGATTCCACCAGCGGTCATAGTGGACAACGTGGTTGGCAGCAGTAAGGTTTAGCCCCGTACCACCAGCCTTCAACGAAAGAAGGAACACTGGGAATTCACGATCTTGGAACTTGGCAATCAGCTCATCACGCTTCGCTTTAGGCAGGCTACCGTTTAGGAACGGAACATCGATGCCAAATTCCTTTTTCAAAGCGGCTTGAATCATCTCGCCCATTCCAATGTACTGGGTGAAGATGATGCAGCTTTCTTCCTGATCAAGCACAGCGCGGACGAGCTCGATCATCTTTTCCATTTTCGCAGACCGGTCGATTAGATGTTTTGGATCTGCTTCTTTTAAATAAAGGGCAGGGTGGTTGCAAAGCTGCTTCAACCTGCTCAGCAGCTGTAATATCAAGCCCTTGCGCTCGAAGGCAGATAACTGCTCGATCTGCGCGAACGTATCTTTTACAAGCTGCTCGTAAAGGGAAGCCTGCTCGGCAGAAAGCGGGCAATATTCCTTCTGCTCGACCTTATCCGGCAGGTTCAAGGCAACATCTTCATCCTTCTTCGTCCGCCGGAGCAGGAACGGTTTGATCAGCGACTGAAGCTGGACGATTTTTTCCTTCTTATCTTCTTTTTCAATCGGCAGGATGAACTGTTTCTGGAACTGACCGGCGCTGCCAAGGTAGCCTCTGTTCGTGAAGTCGAAGATCGACCATAGCTCTGAGAGGCGATTTTCCATCGGCGTACCGGTCAAGGCAATCTGGTGCTTACCCTTCAGCTTGCGGACAGCACGTGACTGTTTTGTGTCCGCGTTTTTAATATTTTGTGCCTCGTCAATCGCGACAGTGCTCCATTCCACCGCTTCAAGGTCCTCGAAATCGAGGTGCGTGAGGCCGTAGGATGTCAGCACGATATCCGATGCCATCGCTTCCTCGGTAAAATTTACGCCCTTTAAGCGGGACGGGCCATAATGCAAATGGACCTTCAGCTCAGGTGCGAAACGTTCCACTTCTTTTTGCCAGTTGCCAAGAACAGAAGTAGGGCAGATGATCAATGCTGGATGACCATCGTTTTCCTGTTCTTTTACAGAGAGCAAGTAGGAAATCAGCTGAATCGTCTTTCCGAGACCCATGTCATCGGCAAGCAGGGCACCGAATCCATATTTACGCAGGAATAGAAGCCAATTCATCCCAAGCTTCTGATAAGGCCTTAGCTCGCCTTTCAAACCTGCTGGCATTGGTGTATCCGGGATTTCCTTCGTTTCCGACAGCTGCTTCATCATTTGCTTCCAGTGGCGGTTAAGCTCAATCTGGATTTTTGCGAATGCGCGCGGATCGTCAAGTCCGTCTCCATCCTCGCCGTCATCCTCTGACAGCTCCTGCTGCAGCAGGTCACGAATATGAAGACCTTCCTGATCCGCTTTTTTCATCAGGTCCTGAATCTGGCGGATGAAGCCATGATCGAGCTTGATCCAGCGGCCCTTTAAGTACACTAGCCTGCGCTTTTCATTCACAAGGCGCTGGAATTCATCCTCACTCAAGTCAACACCATTCATCGAGAAGCGCCAGTCATAATCGAGCATCGCATTCAAGCCGACAAACGAACGGCGATAGCCAGTCTGGCCCTTCAGGCGAGCTTTCACCTTGAGGTTCGCGTTCTTGACCGCTTCCCACCACGAAGGCAGAAGGATTTCAATCCCAAGCGCAATCAACATCTCGCTCGCTTCGGTCAGGAACATCCATGCTTCATCCTCTGTGAGACTGGACTTAAGGCGTACCTCAGGTTCCGAATCATCCGCAATCCATGGGAAAATATTCGCCAGGCGTCTTTCTTCATCCTCAACCTTTTCGCTAAAATTGTCCCAGTCGGCAGGATAGCTTTCATAATCCCGAGCCTCAATCAGCATCGGTTCATTTTTCCCACGCAAAAATAATCCTAGTTTCCAGTCGCCAAGATCATCAAGCGGTTCCTCAAGGCGCATCCCGATGGTGAAAGGTGCTGGACTTTCTTTCAGGCCAATCCACTCGAGCCAGCGGTCTTCATCAAAATACGCCGCCAGCTGCTGTGCAGAAAGCTGCTTATTCCTGAGAACATCAAGCTTGTCGCCAAGCAGGTATTTCATCGTATCATTTTCATGGAAATAGGATTCAAGAGCATGGTGGAATAGGTCCTCAGCAAAAGTGCGAACGGAAATGGATTCTTCTTTTACCTGGATTGTTTCTTCCCAAAACGGCTCATGGAACTCGTCGAGCACACTCGCAGGCAGCGCCCAGCGGAAATCCTCGCCATCAAGCTGAGTGAAATCAGGATGCCATTCCTTCGCAAGGATTGCATCGTAGACCGCGTGTGCAGTGGACAGGCAGATGTCACCGATTTCATCCCATTCCCATTCAACAAGCCTGTTGAAGCTTTCTTCTCCGAACAGGGTGACAAGCTGCCAAGCACTCAGGATCAAACCCTCAGTGCCGCCCCACTTATCACTATCCACCATCGTCCCGTAATAACTTTCCTTATGGCGAAAAAACAAAAGCTTCTTCCACACCGATGTCTGAAGGTCAAAACCATCAAAATCCTCAGCACTCAAAAAATAACGCCCGCCAGCAACAGGCATCACATCAATCCGAATCTGCTTAATCTCAAGCATCCAAACACCTCCCCAAGCGTTAGCCCTCGCAACTTTAACGCATCACCGCGCCGGGGGTCAGACCCCCAACACTTCACCGCATCACCGTACTGGGGGTCAGACCCCCAGTGCTTTAAAGCGTTGAAACAACACAATCTATTCTGCTTCTGCTACTTCTATCAGTTTGCTCCTTGTGCATTCTTCGTGGAATGCGCGGAGCCTTTTTGTCCGTATTAGTAATTTATCGAAGAAGGCTTCCCATTCGGGCATGCGCTTCAGCTTCTTATAGATGGTCCGCAGTTTTTTCAGCAGGCGGGCTGCCTGTTTGTAGCTGCTGCGGTTTTTCATGTCGACGAGGTCGCCGATCATCTGGTGGTAAAGCGGGATTAATACATCCGGAGCTTCTTTCGCCAGCACCTTGATGCGCTCGTTCGAAATCGAATTGTATTCAAACCCGAAATAAGAGTACAGCTCGCTCCATTGCTCATACTGCTTTTTCTCAAACAGCGAATCCTCGTACTCGTAAAAGCTGTAAGGCATGGCCTGGGCAAGTGCCCGGTCATACAGCTCGCCACGGCCGATTTCTCTCGTATAGGCGCCAACCAGCTTCAAAGCATAGCGGGTGAACTTTTTGCACGTATAATACTCGCCGAGATGCTTCAAATAATTCCGCAGCTGCCCAACGAGATACTCAATAAACGGCGCCATCCTGATCCACTCGCGCGATGCCCGGAATCCATCCAGCCAGTAAAACATAAAAGGGAGAGACCCAACCGAAAGTCCGGCAAACCGTTTCATCGCCTCCTGATCCTGTTTCGCCAAAATCAGCTGATGGACGAGGGCGATTTCCTCACTTACATCGCGTTTTCCATCTCCGAATGCCTCAAGCCGCGCACGCTCATCATCACGCCATCCAGCATTTTTAAATAATTTTTCCCATAAAAGCCTGTATAAATCAATCCGTTCATAGCCTGAAGCAGAATCAGGAATCGTCAACCCAACTGACTCATCCTTTATCTTCTCTAAAAAAGCATCAAACGAAAACGGCATCGTATTGAAGGCCAGCCGGTCGATATATTCCTCGGCATCATTAAACAAATCCTCGAATAGCGGGCGATAATACCGGTCCATCGTCACATCGTCATCGTGGCCAAGATCGCGGGCTAGTTCAGAAAGCAAATTGAACGAATAGACAGCTGCAGCGATCATATAGAGATTTTTCCAAACAGCTTCAAGCGGAGCGGAAACCTCTACCCTCCGCACATAAGTCCGGAACAATCCCGGCACGACATAAGGCTTCGGGTCACCCTGGCCCTTCATGATCTCCTCGAAACTCTCGGTAAAAGAAGCAATCCACTGATCATAATCATGGCCAGAACGAGTGTCCTTTTTTACTAGATCCTTTGCCTTCTGCAGTCCCCATTTTTCCGCGTTCAATGACTCCTTGGCAGGCTTGCGCCAGGCTTCGACCCAGTCGCTGACGCTTGCTACATCACTGTAAGCCTGAAAGAAAGCGGCGAGACGGTGGCGGCAAAACGAACCGGCAGGACAGGTGCAGCTGCTTTCCTGAGGATCCGTCACATTTATGTAGACGCGGACAGGTGTCACATCCTGGACCGTTGCCCAGATAGACTTCACCATATATTTAAGATGGTGGACCGTGCCCTGGCGATACAGCATCAGCCCTTTCTGGACAAGGCGAGCATCCTCCTCGACCTCAGGCTTCAGGAGCGTATTCAATTTTGAAGCGGATTCTTTTAAAATTGGTGCCTGGTTCTCAGGTATGACAGCCACAACCATTCCTCCGTTCTCACAACATCAATCGGCTATAGAAGCCACTGATTTTTTGTAAAATCCAGCTGTTATAAGCAGTGGACCCTTAAACACGTGTTTGTACAATCATTTAAAAAACCCGAAAAAAACATATTCTTCTATTATACCCAAAAATGAGTTGTTAGAGGAGGGGGGATGTTTGATTTTGAAAAATGGGGAAGGGAATTGTGAGTAATTTGTTGAATACAGAAAATAGCGCATCCCATTTTGTGACATATTTTAAAAAATTTCCACAAAATATCCTGATATCATTTCAGTTTTTGATTTTTATCATATAAAATGAACTATACAAGAAAGAATCTGGGGGACATAAGATGAATAACCGAATGCCCGTGCTTCGCGGCCTTTTTTATCCTGATTTATATACATATAAGCTACGAGATTCTGAATATGTACCCGGAGTTTGGAAGAATACGACGATGCTCCTCCTGTTAAGCGGCCTGATTTTTGGTATCAGTGCTTATTTTGGCATCGGGTCAGAGTATTTATCAAAAAAGTTGACCTCCATTTCGCAGGAAAACTATGAATTGCATAAATTGCTGTTCATGTTTGGCCAGATCATCTGGGGCCTTTTTTACGGAGCAGCGATGATTTTCATACCGGCATTGTTCTTTTGGACGTTGTCCGACATCGGCCTGAAAAAATTCGTGACGGTCCAGCAATTTGTGTTGCCGATCTTGCTGCTGGAAAAAATCATCATTATTCCACTTGCAACTACACTCGGTCTAATTAAAACATCCTCACCGTTCTCACTTGGCGTCATCGCCCAATACATAACTGGAAATGATTTTATCATCTATTTCCTTGCGGCTATTTCTCTATTTAAAGTATGGGCTATTTTCATAGAATACAAGTACGTGAAAATGCTGACAGGCAAGAAACCGGGAATGGTGTTATTGATGGTCATCGGCATTAATCTCGTGTTCTGGCTGTTCTCAGCGCTCTTTTCGTTCGTCCAATTTGAGAAGATTCTTTAAAGGAGGTGCACCATATGAAAAAACAGACAGCGATTCTATTATCTGTAGGCATTTTATTTGTCTCGGGAAATCTGAGCTTAGCATTAAAAGACGACAGCAAAGCGGTGCGCTCTTCTTATATCAATAAATGGACAGCGACTGGAAAAGAAAATTTGACGAAAACACTGCATGCCGATGGCGTCGTCACACCAGTTGAGGAGCATCATGTCTACTATAATGACACTCCGGGCGGTTTTAAAAACTTCCTTGTAAAAGAGGGTGACCAGGTCGACACAGGCAGCCCATTGTATGAATATGCCTCCGATGGCAACGATGCGGACCAGCAAAAGCTGGAGGCCGAAAAGAACCAGCTTGTCAGGGAATCGGCTTTGATCGATGAACAAATCCAGCAGCTGGAGTATTTACTGTCTGTTTCAGAATCTGCTACGGATAACAGCATGCCAGTTACCGGGGATGGGACAACGGGGACCGGAGCGTCATCAAGGGATCTTGTGAATGCTTCGATTGAAAAAGAAATTTTCGATAAACAGAGTGAAAAAACGCGGATCCAATCTGAAATCCAGCAATATGATAACACTCTAAACTCGCAGAATGGAAGCGACCAGCTCGGCATTAACAGTGAAGTTGCGGGGACCGTGAAAAATATTAACTATGACTTGAAGAATCCAATCCTTACGATTATTTCTGACAGCCCAAAGGTCGAAGGAGCTTTTACCGAAAAAGATCTGAAAGAGGTCCAGGCGGGCATGGAGGTTTATGTTAAATCTGATTTAATCAAGGCGAAGGTAAAAGGAACTCTGACTAAAATTGCTTCCTATCCAGAACAAGACCCGTCGGTTAAAAAGGAAAGCCGCTTCCCGTATGAAGTCGAGCTCGCCGGGGATCCAGTGAATCTTGTAAAAGGTACGCATGTGGAAGTTTCTGTCGTTACGAATCAGGTACGCAACGCCTCAATCGTTCCTGAGGAATCAGTGAAGAAGACGAAAAAATCAAGCTATCTCTATGTATTGAATAAAGCTGGAAAAGTGGAGAAACGCAAAATTGACAAAGGCATGCACCACAGCGGGAAAGTCGAAGTCCAAAAAGGCGCTAAACCAGGCGAACTCGTCGTCAAAAACCCTGAAAAAGTCCAAAAAGCCGGCGACCCATTCTTCAGCAAACTAAAACCAAGCACCCTAACCAGTAAAACATTCAAACAAGAAACCAAAAAAGACATCTTCAAATCCATCATGGTAGGATTCTTCAAACACTAATTTATAAAATGGCGAAATAAAAAGGAGAGGCAGAGCGCCTCTCCTTTTCCACGTTAAAGCGCTGGGGGTCAGACCCCCGGCGCGGTGATGCGTTAAAGTGTAAATTGCATAATTCAAAATAAGTAATTCCAAAAGAACTTTTTTGCGGGAAGAATTTTGAGGAACGTTTTAGGGGATACGGAAGTGGTTACGTCTACTGCTGTCTCTCGTTCAGTATCTCTAAAACATCTTGATGCTGCTTTTGTATATGGGAAACATGCTTTAATTCGCTGGATAGCTCTATTTTAGTTTCATCCAGCTTCTTCATTAGGCTGCCATAATAAAACGCGACTTCTTTTCGCATTTCATCTTGCTCTCTAAGCAAGCTCTTTTGTCCCTCCTCAACGCCTGATAACCGGTTGTCCATAGAATCTAAACGGTTGTTCATGGAATCTAAACGGTTGTCAATCGCATCAAATCGAACATCAATGGAGTCGAAACGTCCCAAAATTTTCTGTAGAATTTCCTCCAATTTTAACACCTCCTTTTGTTCCAATTATACTCGGCAGCATAGTGCTTGTCATCACTCCAACATATAAAAAGAGGGTCAGCCAGCCCGTCGCTCTAACACTTTAAAGCGCCGGGGGTCTGACCCCCAGCGCTTTAATGCGGTGTTGCATTGACGATCTTTGTTATTGTTGGATGACTTGGATGTCTTGGATGATCCATTTGTCTGCTTCGTATTTGAATAGGAAAATGAGGTTTTGTTTTCCGTCCATGTCGCTGTCTTGGAACTGGGTTAGTTTGTACTCTGTATCTGATATTTTTTCGAAAAGGTATGGGTTCTCTGGCCAGAAAATGGGTGGTCCATCCATAGGCAGGTTGTATAAACCATCCGCCTTTTCTTTAACCCTGAAACTAAAAGTAGCTTCGGCTTGTTCCCTTGACACGAAATCTGTGAATAATGCATAAAAATCTTCTTTCGTGTTATATGTTTTGAATTTAAAGTCATTGCTGTTATGGGAATCCGCAAAGGCTTCATCCATTACAGTTTTGTATTTTTCCAGTAAAGTGACGGCCTTATCTTCGTCAAAAGCCATTCTTGCTTTTTCCTCTTCTTCAGCCTTTTGAGCTGCTTCCAACTCGCTGATATATTGACCCAGCAGTACGGTGTGCCCTTTAGCTTCTAATATAGACTCCACAATTTTATAAAAATCAATATCGCTCATTACGCCAAACTGTTCAACGGTCTGGTAAAATCCTTCATCCTGCCACGTAAGCAGTTGATGCTCCTCAGTAATTTGATATACCTGAGCTGTTAAACCGTCAGCCAGTTCAATTTCTTTCTCCGATTCACCACTGATTTCCGGCATATCTTCCTGCATTCCATAAGTGAAATATTCGTCTTCATTATTTTCTTTTACATAAACATGCTCATACGTATTCTCGTTCGTGCGTGTTTGTTTATAAACATACCCTTCAGGAATATAGGAAGGATTCACAAGCGTAGGTTTTTCTTTAGCCAGATCTGTATCTTTTCCAGGATGAGGTAAAATAACATCCGAATCAGGACTGCGCCCGGGATTAGGAACAGGGTTAGCCTGATCCTGCAGGCCGCTGCTGACAATATAATAAATACCTGCAGAAAATAGCAGGACAGCGGCCAGGCTTAAACTCCTTGGCACAACATTCGAAAAGGTAAATCCAGTACTATTACGGCTGGTACGGCTGCTCGTTTTTTCAAGGATGTTCCTCCGCATTTTTTCGGTAAAAACAAAATCAGCCAATTCTCCCTTTGACAGATTTTCTTTTAGATTCTTGATTTGGTTCTCCATCATTCTCACCTCTTTCTATTAAATGATCCTTTAACAAGTTCTTGGCTTTGGTAAGGCGTGATTTCACAGTATTAATATTTAGATTGGAGATATCACTGATTTCTTTTAGTGAGCATTCCTGATAATAGAATAAGAAAATGACTTCACGATATTTCATAGGGAGCTGAAACATTGCATCCACAAGTTCCTGGTTTTCAGCCTGACCCATGACTTGTTTCTCCGGACTAGCCTGTGAACCTGTTAAAAGGGAAGATAAATAGTGGCTAACGTGAATCTTCCGATGGTGCCAGCTCCTTAAATAGTCTTTGCAATGGTTCGAGGCAATCCGGTAAAGCCATGTCTGAATGGAGGAATCGCCCTTGAAGGTATTCAGCTTCTCATAGCATTTAATAAAAATTTCCTGCGTTAAGTCCTCAGCAGTTTGCCTGTTCCTGACATAAGAATAAGCCAAATGAAGAACCCGAGTCCCATGTTCAGTCATCAGTTGATTAATCGTTTCATGGTGTTCCATGATCTCACCCCAATCTCAAGCACACATGATGCACAATTGTTTACTATTTAGACGGAACCACATTTCCAAAAGTTTATTAATTTACCATAATTTTAAAAACAGCAAATAACCTTATTACTGTACCGCATTAACTCATTGGGGGTCAGACCCCCGGTGCGGTGATGTGTTAAAGTGGAAAGGTTTTTTAAGGAATCTATTTTTGAGGGTTTCGGCTGTTGAAGAGTAGGGGGAAAATCACTTTTGTAAGTAGAGAGTAAAAATGATTACCTTATATTCTGTCAAATAAAGAGGCGGGGTTTGTGGAATGAAATAACGGTGCCTGACTCCATGTCGCGATAGAGTTTATATCGCTGGAAGTCAGGCACCGTTTTTTAGTTTGAGCTTATTAATCATTTTCTTTCGGCTTTCGTGCTTTATTGCTGATCACTTCTAATAACATTAACTTCTGTTCCTGACTTAACATGCTCCAGCTTCCTGCTTTGACTTTCATTTAAAACACTCCTTTAATGTAATGTATTTTTTTGGATTTTGTTTTCTTAATCCTCTTATACCGCCTTTTTCATAAATTGAAACAAACTAAATTTCTACAAATTACCAAGCGACTTAGCGCGTAAAAGTAGAATATTGTCGAATTTCAGCATAATAAAGGTACTTAAGGTAGGCAGATAGACGAAAAGTACCGTCAGTCAATCTTTTTCGGCACTATTTTAAAAAATCAAGTCAAATTTTTTGTCGTTCAAAAGTTTGAAACGAAAGGTGAAAATCCTCCGACTAACATTGTGTAAAGCAAAACATATAAACAATTGGGGGCATGAAAAGTGGACGCAGTAACAAAACGGTTCTTTATTGGGCTGGGAATATTTGCATTGGCGGCAATGGTTTTCTTAGGTGCATGGCAGCAAAAGGCAGAAGCGAGCGTATCGTGGGGGCAAGAGGTAACAGAGGTAGCAAAGCTTTATAAAGGTGTGAAATACAAGTGGGGCGGTAAGACACCAAAACAAGGTTTCGATGCATCCGGCTTCACTCAATTTATCTATGACGATTCCGCTGCACATATCAAGTTGCCGCGTACGACTAAGGAACAATATAAAGTAGGCGAGAACGTGTCCACAAAGGATCTTCAAGAAGGCGATTTAGTTTTCTTTAATACTAACGGTAAAGGCGTTTCATTCGTAGGGATCTACCTGGACAAAGGCAACTTCATCGCTGTTACAGTCTCTAAGGGAGTCTCCATTCAATCCATGGACTCAAAATACTGGAAAACAAAATATGTAGGGGCAAAACGCGTGTTAAATCAATAGTAGACGCACGTTCTAAGTACACCCCAACACACTAACGCATTAACCCGCTGGGGGTCTGACCCCCAGCGGGTTAATGCGTTAAAGGGGGACACAGGAAGGAATCCATATTTTGGGACATGTTTTGTCCAGGTGAAAATATACTTTATTAACAATAGAAAGGAGTGATATCTTGTTATCTTCAATTGCTGATCGTTTATCGAGAGGGGTACAACGTTTTTTGCCTGATGCATTCGTCATAGCGGTGCTTCTCACTTTATTCGTGTTTATTGTTGGCTTTTTTACGAATCCTGCAGAACCCATCACACTGGTTAAATCGTTTGGGGATGGCTTCTGGGTGTATCTTGCATTCACTATGCAAATGGTTCTTCTCCTGATGACAGGTATGGTATTAGCATCTGTTCCTTTTGTTAAAAGAGGCCTTGAATCTCTTGCCTCCCTTGCAAACACCCCGAATAAAGCATATGTTTTAACATTTACTGTTACGGCTATTGCTTATTACATTAACTGGGGTCTTGCAGTCGTAGTTGGAGCAATTCTCGTGCGTGAAGTCGGAAAGCGAAATCAAAATGCCCATTTTCCACTTCTGGTTGCCGCAGCCTACTCGCCAACGGTTTTATACACCGCTGGACTTTCCAGCTCGATAGGTTTGACTGTAGCGACAAAGGATCATTTTTTAGCAGATGTTATGGGAGTAATCCCAACATCCGAAACCATTTTCAGCTCTTCAACCATAATTATTTTTCTAGCTCTATTCCTAACGATGCCGGTAATCATCTGCCTTATGGCTCCAAAGACAAACATTAAGCCGTATGTTGCCAGAGAAGTTCCACCTAAGAAAAAGGAGACGGAAGAAGTCGATGAAAATACTCCAGCGCTAAAATTGGAGAGAACTCCGATCCTCGGCATTCTTACTGGAGCAATTGGTCTCCTTTATGTTGTGAATGAATTTCTAAGCGGCCGTGACTTGGACTTGAATATTATCAATATCATGTTCCTTTCACTCGGACTTCTATTCCATAGGTCCCTGGGGCAATTTGGAGAAGCTTTTAAAGAAGCTGCTGGTTCAACATCACCAATTATCTTACAATTTCCATTCTATGCAGGGATTATTGCAGTGCTGGGGAGTTCTGGGCTTGGCCAGGCAATTATCGATGGTATGGCATCAGTGGCAAATAAAGAAACGTTTGATATCTTTACGTATTGGTCAGCAGGTGTAGTCAATATGCTAGCTCCTTCAGGCGGAGGACAGTGGGCCCTTCAAGGACCGCTTCAAGTTCCTGCCGGGATGGCATTAGGTGTAGACCCTGCAACTATTGCCATGGCTGTTGGCTGGGGAGATGCCTGGACCAACTTGATTCAGCCATTTTGGGCTTTGCCTATCCTAAGTGTGGTCGGACTTCATATCCGTCATATCATGGGCTACTGCTTCCTGCTCGCAATCTGGGTTGGAGCACTCACTACAATACTTATGTTATTCGTCTACTAATAAAGAGAGCTGTGCTGTGCTCCAACACACTAACGCATTAACCCGCTGGGGGTCTAACCCCCAGCGGGTTAATGCGTTAATTGGGAACAACAATTTTCATATCCAGTTATTTACCATGTTTAATGTTTTGCTCGCTGAGGTAAATAGATGGAACTTGGATTACTTTGAGGTTAAGAGTCCATTTTTTAAAGATCGGGTGAAAGTAGTGGCTTTTATGAATGGATTTTCATAAATTAAAGCAAGAAAGTTATTGTTAAATCAATGAAGCTAGCAAGTCAGTTATTTGTAACCTCACTGTAATACACATGAAAAGGTCTTCTACTATAATAGTAGAAAATTGTTCACAAATATATTAACTGGAATTCCATTTACAATTATTCTAGTTTTATATAAAATGTTCATATTGAATTCAGGAGGTCCTTGTCATTGGAACAACAGATGAAACAGGCGGAGTATAATCAGGAACTCGTTTTTGATGTAATTAAAAAGGCATATGAAAAAGGCATGAACGAAAAAGAAATGACAGTGCAGAAAATAGTCGAAGACCTAAAAAACGACTTAAAGAATACTCTATTACGATAAACCAAGCAAATGGATGCCCTAAAAGCCGCCATTTGCTTTTTTTCGGTTTAAATAACATTGAACGGTAACACTTTAAAGCTTTACTTCACTGGGGGTCAGACCCCCAATCCTTTAAAGTATTAACGCGCCGGGGGTCTGACCCCCGGCGCGTTGGTGTGTTAAAGCGATGCCCCTTCTTATTTTGGAATTCGCTTGTTAATTGAATTTGTATTCGTTATACTCTTAATATACAGAAAATTGTATATTGATGTCGAGGTTGTGTGGTATGAGTCGAATTGATGAGAGTTTATATTCTAAGAATGGTTTGGCGGCTAGGTATATCGCCAGGGAATTAATCGATATTTCCGCTGGGCAAAGGATTCCCCGGGTCAGTGATTTTACGGAGAAGCTTGCACTTGGAAGGGGCACGGTCCAGGGGGCGTTGAAGGTCCTTGAAGATATGCGGGCAATCAAGCTTGAATCGCGAGGGCATCTAGGTACATTCCTATTAAAAAGGGACCTCAATCTGCTTTACGAGATTGCAGGCATAGGGCCGGTCATCGGCGTTATGCCCCTGCCGTATTCGCGCAAATATGAGGGGCTTGCAACGGGGATTATCGAGATGCTTGAAAAAATCAACAAAAGAACAGGACTTGCCTATATGAGAGGGGCAATTCCGCGTGTCGAAGCCCTTAAATCGAGGCGCTATGACTTTGCCATCATGTCTCTCCTGGCAGCAGAAGAGGCAATAAGCACGTTCGATGGTCTAGAAATTAATAAAACATTCGGCCCAGGATCCTATGTTACCTCCCATAAAATCTTTTTTTCAAATAAACGCTTCTCAAAGATTGAAGATGGCATGAAGGTTGGGATTGACTATTCATCCGTTGACCAGGCTGAAATCACAATGCTTGAGTGTGAAGGGAAAAAGGTAGAACTTGTGGAGGCTGGATACATGCAGCTTTTCTCGATGCTGACAAAAGGAATTATCGATGCGGCCGTGTGGAATGCGGATGAAGAAAAAACATTGCAAACCTTCCCGTCATCAGATTTTTATTCGCCAAAAGCTAAAGAAATTGCGGCAAAGGCTACAACAGCAGCAATGATTGTAGAAACATCCCGTACAAGAATAAAAGAGCAGCTTGAACTGCTGGACACAAAGGAAGTAATCCACATCCAGCAAGAAGTAGTCACAGGTAAAAAGTATCCTCATTACTAAGAAACTGAAGTTCTGGTTTCTTTGTAATCTTAATATACTAAATACTGTATACTGGAGGGAAAATCAAATGAACATAACTCAATTAAAAGAAAGATTAAAAATCCTCGCTGAAAACAATGTCATTTCTTTTCGATCTGCTGAACTTACTACCCAGGCATTCACACAGCTTCAGCAAGCTTTGCTTACTGATGATATTCCGAATTCAGAGATGCTGTTTACCCACCTGTCAACGGCAATTACAAGAATTGAAAGGGGTGAAGAAATCGGAGCTCCAATGCCTGAAATCCTCACTGAAATAAAAACATCTAAGTACTATTCAGAAGTGGTGCAGCAAGTTAATTTTATCGAAAGCCTTTACGGAAGTAATTTGCCAGCGGAAGAAATGGACTATTTAATGATTCATTACACAAATGTATATCAGCAGAATGAAGGAGGAAGCAACGAATGAAAATAGTGATTGGCGGACAAGTTGACAAAAAAGAGATTGAAAGTTTAGTAAAGGAATTCGACAGCAGCATTGAAACAGTGATCAAATCGGACCTTGATGCAGCCATGGCTCTTAAAACCGGACAAGTCGATTACTATCTTGGTGCCTGTCATACGGGCGGGGGCGGAGCGCTGGCAATGGCAATCGCACTAGTAGGCAAACCGAAATGTGAAACGGTATCCATGCCAGGAAGGAAGCCCGACGTACAGAAAGTTGTAAGCGCTGTCTCAGAAGGGAAAGTGGCATTCGGTTTTACAGCTGACCATAAAGAAGCTGCAGTTCCAATGATTTTAGAAGCTATTAAAAATAAAAACTAATAAATAGGCAGGGGGAAAATAAAGATGGAAATGATATTTATCGTCTTGATCGGTGCTGTCGCAGCAGTATTGGCAAACAGAAATATTGCTGTATTTAATGATGGCTTGCGCCCAATCGTTTCGGAACACGTAGAGGGAACCCTCACCCGAAGAGATTTGGCTTTCACGGCATTTGCGATGAGCTTTGGTCTTGTAATCGGCTTCGGGATCCCGTTCACACTGTCCGCAAGTATCATCCTCGTTCATAGTATTTTGCTAGGAACGGATATTATTGGTCTTTTAACTCCGAAAAATAAATGGGGTACACCTGCTGCAGCTGTGATTGGCGGAGCATATGGTGCAGGCTTGCTTGTAGGACTTGAAGGTTTTGTAAAATTATTCGATCACCTGCCATTGAACTTCCTTGATGCAATGGGGCAGGTAGGCGCACCGGTTGTTGTAGCGTTCATGGCTTTCCCTGCGCTTGCAGTTGCGATGCAATTCAGCGTGAAAAAAGGGGTTATCACTTTTATCGTTTCTGCCCTCGTAAGACAATTAGCAGTGTGGCTGAACACTAGCAAACTATTAATGGTTTCTGGCACAGCGATTACATTGAACCAAGAAGGTATGGCACTTATAACTGGAATGATCTTTTTATTAGTTTTTGCAATGAAGGAAAAGCGTGAAGAAGGCTCATCGATTGATTTGGCTGCGGTCTTCAGTGACAAAGTAGCAAAAATCAGGGGCAATGTCGTTTATTTCATGATCATTGGCGGCTTGATTGCCGCAGCTACTAATCTTGCCGTAATGGCAGGGGATCCAATTTCCCTGAACCTTTTAGCCGAAGGTAAAAATACCGACGCTGGAATCGCGGCCGCTGCGCGAGCACTAGGCTTCATCCCGCTCGTAGCCAGTACAGCAATCGCAACGGGTGTTTACAGCCCGGTTGGGTTCACATTGATTTTCGTTGTTGGACTTTTCTCACCTAATGTTTGGGTAGCATTGATTGGCGGCGTTATCGTCATTTTCGGCGAAGTCATGCTGTTAAGTTCAATTGCTAGATTCCTTGATAAATACCCTGGAGTTCGTAATTCTGGCGAAAATATCCGCAGCGCCATGACGAAGATCCTTGAAGTTGCTCTATTAATCGGCGGTGCGAACGCAGCGAATGCGATTGCTCCTGGATTTGGCTTCTTCTTCATCGCAGGCTTCTACCTGTTGAACGAAGTCGCCGGCCGTCCAATCGTCCGTATGGCAGTCGGACCTGTAGGCGCAATCGCCGTCGGTATCATCGCAAACATCCTGGTTGCGTTAGGACTCATGGTGATCCCGCAATAAGCTTGCGGTATTGGAGCTGGGGGTAACGCACAATACCTTTTAGCGCTGGGACTTATCGAAATCCCGCAATACCATGTCTGCCTTGAAACTTATAATAATGTTCATCCCTAAATAATCATTGGGACGGTCAATAAAATAACCCCAAAGCGGCTGCTGATAACTCAATAATTTGAGAGGACTTATTAGCAGCTGCTTGTCTATGGGGAACTTCAATAAGAATGGAGTGCATCAGGATGATCCAAACTGTTTTAGGTAAAATCAGGCCGGAGGATCTTGGGATTTGCTCGGTGCATGAGCATTTATCGATCGATCTTTCACGGATAAAAAAAGATCCGGATACGATTTTAGACGATGAGCCTGGCATGCTGGAGGAATTGGAGGATTTCCATTGCGAAGGCGGCAGGGCCATGGTGGAAGTGACGAATGATGGTATGGGCCGCGACGTGCTGCGGCTGAAGCGGTTGAGTGAAAAGTCAGGTGTACATATTATTGCCTGCACTGGTTTTTATAAGGATCCTTTCATACCAGAGTACGCTCAAAATTGGACTGCTGCCCAATTTGCGGAGCATTTTATCAAAGAAGCCACAGAAGGAATCGATGGAACAGGGATTTTACCAGGGGTCATCGGTGAAGTCGGAACGAGTAAAAATGAAATCAAACCGATTGAGCGGGAGCTGCTGATCGGGGCTGCGCTTGCCGGCATGGAGACGGGTCTTCCAGTGACAACGCATACGACTCTTGGAACACTCGGCTATGAACAGGTTCAACTTCTGACAGCGCAAGGGCTTGCAACGGACCAAATCATTATAGGGCACCAGGACTTGAATCCGAATTTTGATGAGGTCTTGGCCGTACTCGAAACCGGGGTCTATATCGACTTTGACACGATCGGAAAAAATAATTACCGGCCGGATGCGGAGCGGGTGGAATTTTTGCTTGAATTCATCCAGCGAGGCTTTGAAAAACAAATCCTGTTGTCCGCTGACTTGACGAGGAAATCGCACTGGAAAAAGCACGGAGGTCCGGGGTATGGACTCGTCCTTAGAGATTTCATTCCCCAGCTTAAAGCAAAAGGTGTTACCCAGGAAACGATTGATCAATTATTGATCTCAAATCCAGCAAGGGCTTTTACCATAAAGGAGAGATCGTAAATGTCTAGCTATGATGTGAAAAAACTGAAATATGCAGAATCGGTGTTGCCCAGTCTGTCGATTGAAGAAGCAAAAAAACTGCAATTCAAGCTTGTCCACATGATGAGCCGCCATTTTGAGGGCAAGCAGTTTTTATCGATGGGGGATTTGGGCGTTTCGCCAAAGTGGAAGCGTCCTGAGCAGACATACCGGGTGGAACGCGCGATTGCGGACTTTTTTGAAACGGAAGAATGTGCACTTGTTAGAGGCGCAGGGACCGGGGCAATCCGCATCGTATTGAGCACGCTGCTTTCAGCGGGAGATAAAATGCTCATACATTCCGCTCCCGTTTACACAACAACAAAAGAGACCATCCGGATACTTGGAATCCTGACGGAGAAAGTCGATTTTAACGAGCTCGATTCTGTAAGGGAAGCGGTAAAAAATACGGATGCCAAAGTGTTTTACATTCAGCATGCGCGCCAGCAGCCAACCGACACCTATCATTTAAAAGAAGTAATTGAGGCGGTAAAAACGGTCCGTCCTGATCTGCCGATTGTGGTCGACGATAATTATTGCGCCTTCAAAACGAAAGGAATTGGCGTGGAATACGGCGCGGATTATTCTACTTTTTCAGGATTCAAGGTGCTTGGTCCGGAAGGTGTAGCCATCATAGTCGGGAAAAAGGCCGGCCTGGACGTCATTCATGAACGGAATTACTCAGGCGGCGGACAGGTCCAGGGATATGAAGCGATGGAGCTTCTCCGGATGATGACCTTTGCGCCTGTATCACTGGCGATCCAGAATGAGCAGGTCGAGGAGCTTTGCCGGCGATTAAATGAAGGAGAAGTGCCGGGAATTAAGGCGGCATACATGACAAATGCCCAATCGAAAAATGTCATCGTCGAACTGGGAATGCCTGTGGCGCAGAAGGTCATTGCTTTAAGTGACAGCAACGGGGCAGCGACACACCCAGTTGGTGCCGAATCAAAATATGAAATCATCCCGATGATTTACCGCGTATCCGGAAGCTTTATCGAGGCGCAGCCCCAGCTGAAGGAATACGGACTGCGAATCAATCCGATGAAAGCCGGTGCGGAAACGATCATTGATATTTTGAAAAAAGGAATCCCTGCAGCACTAAAGGACTAATTTTTACACCAAAGAATCCCATGTTAAAGGGGGGAGCTTCGTGTTTTTAGATGTGACAAAAAGAAGGAATCCAAAGCTGATCCAAACTGGAGTGACGCTGCATCAGAGCGGGCAGATTCCGCCGAATACGTATGTGATTGACATGGATATCTTGCAGGAGAACGTAAAGATGCTTGCAGAAACAGCAAATGCCCATGGAATCCAGCTTTATTTTATGAGCAAGCAGCTGGGAAGACTGCCGCAAATTGGGATGATGATTTCTGAGAGTGGCATTGAAAAAGCGGTCGCTGTTGAATTTGATGAAGGGAAAACACTGTTTGACGCTGGCGTTAAAATCGGCAATATTGGACATCTTGTCCAGCCTGGGAAAAATCAGTGGAACGAGGTCTTATCTTGGAATCCCGAGGTGGTCACCGTTTTTTCAACCGAGCGGGCCAAGCAGGTATCTGAGGAAGCAGTGAAACAGGGAAAAGTACAGGATATCCTTGTTAAAGTTTATGGACCACAGGACCTTATTTATCCAGGGCAAGAAGGAGGATTCCGATTGGAGGAACTTCCGGCCGAGCTCGCAAAGCTGTCAGCACTGGCGGGAATTCGTGTGGCCGGGGTGACGACATTCCCGAATTTCCAGCTTGCGGAGAGCAAGGAGGAAATGGAGCCGACCGAGAATTTCTATACGCTGTTAAAAGCAAAGCAAATCCTTGAAGACCATGGATTTACTATAGACCAAGTGAATGGACCAAGTGCGACGAGCTGCGAAACGATTCCGTTTTTAGCTAGAAGTGGAATTACTCATGGGGAACCGGGACACGCGTTGACAGGTACAACCCCGCTGCACGCTCATCGCGATTTGCCTGAAAAGCCTGCAGTGATTTATGTGACGGAAGTATCACATGAGGATAACGACTATTATTATGTCATCGGTGGCGGGTACTATGGCCGCTCTAATATGACAGGCTGCCTTGTGGCGGACAATGAAGCGGCTATTTTGGATCGCCTGGTACCAGCATATGAAGTTTCCCCAGAAGCGATTGACTATTATGGCCGAATCGGAAAGCCTGACGCTTTTTCTGTAAAAATTGGAGACACCGCGGTATTTGCCTTCAGGACTCAGCTATTCGTCACCCGTGCCCATATTGCTTTGGTAAAGGGAATCCAAAACGGCAAGCCGGAAATCGTCCATTTTGAAAGGAAGTGGTAGGAATGGCAAAGCTGATTTTGCTTGTCATTGACAGCTTCGGGATTGGGGCAATGGATGATTGCGGGGAGTTCAATGGCGCAGATTGCAAGGCGCATACTTATAAGCATATTCGTGAAACAGTTCCAACCCTGAAGATACCGGCTATGTATCGATTGGGCCTTGGAACGCTCGTAGATGGGATGGAACCTCCGCTTACCGCATATGGCCGTTCTGCCCTTGCACACCATGGGGCTGATACATATCTTGGGCACCAGGAGATTGCCGGGAGCTGTCCGAAACAGTCAACGAAAAGGCTGATGAAGGACATTCATAAAAAATTGGCGGCTGCCTTGGGTCATGCAGGGTACGAGATCAGCTATCCATGGCAGGAGCGGCCGGTTTTTGTCGTGAATGATGCGTGCGTGGTCGGGGATAATCTGGAGTCATCGCTGGGCAACATTATCAATCTATGTGCAGATTTTAACAAAATGCCTTTCGAAGAGTTAAAAAAAGTTGGCAGGATTGTCAGGGAAAACGTTGATACGAGCAGAGTGATTGCCTTCGGAAGTCCTCGTACGTCGCTAGATCATATTTTGTCAGTGGTTAAGGAGAAGAACCCGGGACAATGGGGTGTCGATGCCCCGAAAGCCAGAGTGTATGGGGAAGGTTATGATGTCTATCATATGGGTTACGGCGTGAATATCGACGGACAGTTCCCGATGATCGCTGCGAGAAGCGGCTTGAAGGTTTATCGAATTGGCAAAACCGCAGACGTTCTCCATGGAGAAGGTCCAGAGTTTCCGGTTGTAGATTCAAAGGAAGTGCTGCGGATTCTAGAGGAAACTTACGAGGCGGAGAAGGACGATGCTGCATTCCTGGTAAACGTTCAGGAAACAGACCTGGCTGGTCACGCGGAAGACCCGGAATGGTATGCGCAAATCCTGAATTACACTGACTCATGGCTGGAACAGTTCCTGCCCAAAATGGAAGAGGAAGACATCATCATCATCATGGCGGACCATGGAAACGACCCGACAATCGGACACTCCAACCACACGCGAGAATTCGTGCCAATCCTGATTTACGGAAAGCAAATCCGTCAGGCTGACATCGGCACAAGACAATCAATGGCAGACATCGGAGCCACCATGAGCGCCTTCTTCAACCTGCCCCCAACAGACCAGGGCAAAAGCTTTCTTAAAGAAATCACACGGTAATTAGTATCAATGCTTCACCACACTAACGCACTGGGGGTCAGACCCCCAGTGCGTTAGTGTGGTGAAGCGCGAAGGGAATGGTAATCCTTCCCATGCTGTCGATGACCCCCATAAACTGGCGAAAAAAGTCGATTTGTATTTATGTAGGAAGTTATGATATGGTAGTTATGTTACTTTTATGCAGTACAGTATGTGTTTAGGGGGTTCCTTAAATAGTGTTAAAAGATCTTGCTCCAGGCGTAAAAATAAGCATTTCCAGATCGATTTCGAAGTCATTTGAGCAGTATATGAGCAGAATTGGCTGGGATGAAAATAAGTATAGCCTTGAGGACTTTATCAAGGAATGGCGTCAGTACATCATTAACTCTTCATCGTGGTACAGCCAGCTCAGTGAGGAAACGAAGGCTGATCCTGTTTTTCATGAAGAACTCGCTGCAAAGATCAATGAAACAATCGAAAAAATCTTCAATGAAGAACCTACTCAGGAACAAATTGAAGGGATTGAAAAGCTGCAGCAGCAACACGGCAAAGAATTAGATTACTCTTGCAAGATGGAAGCAAAGTATATCATCGACTCGCAAAAAAGATAAGCTCATATAAAGAGCAGAAATATAAAATAACAGTGCAATACGATTGATGATCTCGACTTATCATAACTTTCATATAGAATCATGAAGCTTGCCATATATATTTCTTTCGAAGGCAGCCCCAGCTATTGGGGCTGCCTTTTTGCTATGCATCAACTCAACGGTAATCCCTCTACTCCTTTTTGAATGAATCGGTCGCTTCAATAATATTATTAATTACCACCACGAGTATTTTGAAATAATATTTTTTCCAATATATGAAACCTTATCCAGCTAACATACGTCTGTAAAATTGGAAACAATATACTAGAAATCGCAAGTATAGTGTTAAAATTTTACAAGTGGAGCCGATACTTACATTATTGAGCAATAAAAATAGCAGTAAAAGAAGAGGTACTTACTATGAAACGACTAGCAGCTTTATTATTGAGTATGGCAGGATTGATCAGCCTGATGCCGGGACAGGCCGCCGCCGCAGAAACGACCTTCTCGGATCTCACTCGCAGCCACTGGGCTTACCATGACATCAGCTTTCTGACAGAGAAGGAAGTAATCATGGGTTTTAATGGCAAGTTTATGCCAAACGTAACAATCACGCGGCTCGACGCTGCAGTCATGATGGGACGGGCGATGCAGTTGAACGCTCCCGCTGAACCGACGGCAGCAGTCCCTACAGATATGTTCCTGACAACCAGGGGATATAACGAGGTGCTCGCTGGCATCGAAAAAGGAATGTTTGTCTTGAACGAAAAAGGGGCATTCCAGCCGAATGAGCCATTGACAAGGAGAGATATGGCACGGGCAATAGCTGCAGGGTTCGATTACCAGGGCAAGGGCAAATCGGCCTTCAAAGATATCCCAGTAACCGATCCAAACTATCCATACATTGATGCCATTGCTGCCAATAAAGTGACCACGGGATACAGTGATGGTACATTCAGGCCGGAACTTCCGGTGGATCGCCTTCAGTTTTCGGTTTTCCTGGCGCGCATCTACAATAAGCCGTTGGAGTACACCGTCAAGCAGGATGGAGTCACACTTCACACTGTCAGAGACGCGGAAGAGGCAATCAGACTTGCTTTGAATTATCCGAAGGCGACGGTTCATCCTGTGAGCAATACACTCGTTACATATTCTGAAAAAACAGGAGCACTTGGCGAAACTGGAATTCGCAACGGAGCGCTGATTTATAATGGAGCGGAGCGCACGATTCCGTTCACTCCGGATTTCTTTAAGTCATACATAACCCCTAATGGAAGCTGGGGTACATTGTTTGAGACCTTTATCCTGTTAGGCCGCAGTTATCCAGGAGGCGAATTTGGAGTCCACGCTAAAAATAATGCCAATTATTCTGATTGGGACTGGTACCTCAATGAGACATTTGCAGACCACGGGGCACTTAAAAATCTGAACGAATCAGCAAAAAGCCTTCAAAAAACGGTCAATGTTTATATTGCGATTCCTTACCCGAAAATGGGTGGAACAATTGTCGATCTTGAAGGCAAGGAACATCCAAACTCAATGTCCGAGCGCGAAAAATTAGTAGAATGGTACATTGGTCAAACTGAAATGCTGTGGGATGTCGCAGGATATTCGAATCTTAACTTCAAGGGTTACTACTGGTTAAGTGAAACGATGGGACACCGCGAGGATGAAAAACTCATTAACGATATTGCGGATAAAATCCATTCTAACAACAGAATGTTCATTTATTCGCCGCATGCGACATCATCCAATTTTCAGTATTGGAAAAATTACGGCTTTGACGGAGCTTATCTTCAGCCGAATGCATTCAGGTTAAAGCTAACAGACACACCGGCCCGTCTTCATAGAGCCTTCCTGCAGGCGCAAATCTACGGCAGCGGAATCAATCTTGAAATAGACCAATATGGCCCTAATCAAATGGAAGCTGGCCTGCAGAACTTCAGGCAATACATCGACATGGCTCAACGCTATGGACTTCCGGGCCAATCCCTGATCGTCTATCAGGGCGTTGGAATGGTCGACAGAATGGTGAAAAACTGGAACCAGCCATCCTACTACCAGGCCTATCAGCTCTTGAGCAGCCTGGCGTACCAATAAAAAGCAAGGGGCCTGCCACCTTGCTTTTTTATACCTTTGCAGAATGCTTCTGCTAGTAGTAGAGTTCTTCTATCGTGACAAGACTTCCTCAATTAGAAAAACGACTTTTGAAACCGAGCATGCCAGATAATAAATTGAGGTATATTACATATGAAAAAGTCATTAAAAATTATCTTGATCACCTTACTAGTGAATGGGCTTATCGTTGGAGGTTTGGTGCTTTTTGTTGTCCATTCTGTTCAACCTGAAAAATTTGACCGGAAAACATGGACTAGCAATCCCGAAAAACGTAGGGATATGGTAAGTGACCTATTATCCATCACGGAGTTAAAAGGGATGTCAAAATCAAAAGTAGTTAAGCTCTTAGGCCAGCCGGAAAATAGTTATTTTAAGGAACCTGACAATATCGTTTACTTATTAGGTGACGAGGGCGGCTTAATCAGTATTGATAGAGAATGGCTGATAATATGGTTTGACGAAGGAAATAGCGTGTCTAATTATGAAATTAAAGTTGATTAGACTATTAGGTTGAAAAAATATTTCTTGTAAAAAGGGGAGGTGCCTGCACCTTCTCTTTTTCTGTCAGGTATCAGCCTAGTAAATTAGCCACCCACCACTAAACGTTTATAGCCTATACGTCGCATTTTTAAAAGAAAATCCTGTAAATTCTCAACCCAAACTATTCCAACTACTCCAAAATTACTTATATCCCCAAAATCAAACAAGATGAAACATGTAATTTATTCCAAAAAATTTGCCAGAAAACGTTGATAAATCAGTAATTAGCTCGTAATCTCCTAATTTTTGTAACACAATTCCCCTTTTTATAGCTAAATTGGATGATTCAGGCACCATTTCCATGTGTTAAAATGTAGAAAAAAGACGAAAGGAGCAGACGAGAATGAAGCGATTTGTCATAAGTATTTTACTAGCTTTGTTGATTCTGCCATTCACAGCGAAAAGCTCCGAAGCGGCTGTTTCCTTTTATGATTTAAACAGTACGCATCGGGCTTATCCAGAAGTTAGTTACCTTGCCGGTGGAAATATAGTCAATGGAACAGGGGGTTATTTTTACCCCAATCGAGAAGTAACGAGGGCGGAAGCTGCAACCATGCTTGGGCGCGCGTTAGGCCTCAATGGAACAAAGCGTGTAACTTGGTTTAAGGATGTCGACAGCGGAAGTTTTGCTTCAGGCTACATACAGTCAGCAGCAGAGAAAAGCGTAATTTCAGGCTACCAGGATGGAACGTTCCGGTCTGAAAATCCAGTCACTCGTGGCGAAATGGCCATATTGATCAACAGGGCTTTCGGATATGGCGGTTCTGATACAGTAACGTCAGCCAAAAAGCTGATGGAAAAAGGGATTGCACAAGGAATTACGTCTGATAATTTTGGTTACGAGCTAAAGATTAAGAGAGCGGATTTTTCGATCTTTTTAGCGAGAGCGATCAATTATAAATACCGAATCAATGCGAATGTAGAGTTCGGCGGAGATCTTCAAGTAGCAGCAGGTGGAGATACACTGAATGTTCGTACAGGTCCATCAACAGCCTTCACTTCTGTTACCGCATTGCCGGATGGGGCGAAGGTAGAAGCAGCTTACAGAGTGGGTGAATGGGTTTTCATCCGTTCCGGCTCTGTTGAAGGTCTGGTACATGGCGAATTTTTAACAGGCTCTTTTCCATCCTTCATGAACCCGCCATTGCCAGCATCAGCACCAAGTCCATTAACATCCCAAATGATTGTCATCGATCCAGGTCATGGCGGTTATGACCCAGGTGCAAGCGGTCTTGGACTTCAGGAAAAAGCAGTGGTACTTGATACAGCCTTGAAAGTAAAAGCGCTTCTTGCTAAAACACCATTCTCTTTCAAATTAACAAGAGAAACCGATGTGTATTTAACACTTGCGCAGCGTGTTAGCCTGGCGAAAAGCGTGGGCGGAGATACATTCGTCAGCATCCACGCCAATGCTTTGAACGGTTCAGCAAATGGAACAGAGGTCTATTACTATAATTCTGCCTATGAAAATCCATATTACTCTGACAGCAAAAAGCTCGCACAAGCGATCCAAAATCGTTTGGTAGCAGCATGGAACACACAGGACCGCGGCATTGACCATGGCGATTTCCACGTCATCCGTGAAAATACCATGCCAGCCGTACTAGTCGAACTTGGATTCATCGATAACAAAGCTGATAACCAGAAGCTCGGTTCATCATGGTGGCGCCAGGAAGCAGCCGAGGCAATCTACCTTGGAATCCTCGACTACTACAAAGCAAAAGGCTACAACGTCTCATACCTTTACAACGTTGTAAATTAATAACTCTATCAATTAAAATACGAACCTATTACAATAAGAAAGGAGTCTGAATAGTAGACTCCTTTTCTTGTATTTGAAACATGGGGACGGTTCTCGTGTTTCACACATAAGCGGGATTTCAGGTCGACATTACGAAAACAGCTTTAGAAACGGGGAATGAGCATGAAAAAGATGATTGCAGTATTACTGGCTTCATTATTAATGACCTCGGCGGCTGCCCCAACCTTTGCTTCCACAGTTGAATTGCAGGCTGAGCAAGAACGTTACATAGTATTTTTTACAAATCCATTGAACACTGAGCTGATTGAGAAAAATGGCGGTGAATTCGTCCAGTCATACACCGCTGTTAATGCGGCGACAGTAGAAATGGAACAATCAAAGCTGGAAGGCATGCGTGCTCTAGGCCTGATCAGCAGTTTTCATGAGGAAAATAAGTTCGAGGAAAGTGCGCAGACCACTCCATGGGCTCACGCTAACATCAATATCCCGAAGAAGGTGCCATCCACTTTATCAGGAAAAGGCGTGAAAATCGCGATCATTGACACGGGCGTCGATTCAAACCATCAGGATCTGACGGTAAAGGATGGAACATGTACCCTTGATGACTCGATCAGTCCAGACGCCTGCGACCATGGCTATATCGATGAAAATGGACATGGAACGCATGTTGCTGGCATCATCGCGGCTAAAAATAACGATATCGGCATTGTTGGTGTTGCTCCAGACGCGGAAATCTATGCGGTAAAAGCGCTAGACGGCAACGGGGATGGAACAACGTCCACCATCATGGCCGGAATTGATTGGGCCATCCGAAAAGGCGTCAACATTATCAACATGAGCTTAACCACAGAGTACCCTGACATGGGAATCAAAGCGATGGTAGACAAAGCAAATGCGAATGGAATCATCGTTGTAGCAGCTGCAGGTAATGCTGGAACATTATCAGGAAGCGATGAAACAGTCGAGTATCCCGGGAAATTCCCAAGTGTCATTGCTGTGGCTTCTGTAAAATCAGACAATCGCAGAGCAGCGACATCAGCAACAGGTGCAGAAATTGAACTTTCAGCACCGGGCGAGATGATTTATTCCACACTTCCAACACGTGTGGCGGCAGCAGGCTATGGGACGATGAGCGGGACTTCAATGGCTGCACCGTTTGTAGCCGGGATGGCAGCTCTTTATAAGGAAAAATTTCCGAGCTACACGAATGAACAAATCCGTACTCTTTTACACAAAAATGCGAAGGACCTTGGAATCGCCGGCAGGGATCGCTTATACGGCTACGGACTGATCCAGACAGACACCGTTCCGGTTGAAAACGCACAAGCGCCAATCACATTGGCAAGCACCGGCAATGGTTCCTTCAAATTAAATATGCAGCCGATTTTGGAAAAATATCAGGCTTATTCGATTTACCGTGATGGAAAATTGATTGCTAATAACGCTGCCAGCGCAACCTTTGAAGACTACGGAACAAAGGGCGATATAAAGTATACGATTTATCCATGGGCGAACGGCTCCATGCTTATGGATAAAAAAGATGATGAAACGGTCTCACTAAGCAGTCCGGCTATACCTGACCTGACCAACTCAGCCTGGTACAGCCGAAACATGATGTACCTTTACTCTGCGGGCATCTTAAAAGGGGATGCATCAAACCGGCTGCAGCCATCTAAGAATGTAACCCGTGCCGAAGCAGTGGCGATGATGGGAAGAGCAGTCGGACTGGATGGGAAGCAAAGGGCGACTAAGTTCACCGACGTGCCGAGCAGCAGCTTTGCATCCGGCTATATCCAATCAGCCGTAGAGCGCGGAATTATCAGCGGGCGCGCTGATGGAACCTTCCGCCCGAACGATCTCGTAACCCGCGCAGAAATGGCCATCATGCTATCAAAAGCCTATAACCTGTCTGCAGGGCCAACTGGCAGCTTCACCGACGTACCAGCAGGAATGGCCGGCTACCAGCAAATCTACAACCTGGCAGCAGCCAAAATTACAACAGGATACCCAGACGGAACCTTCAAACCAAATGAAAAAATGCTCAGATCCAACTACTCCGTCTTCCTGTCCAAAGCAGCAAACCCAAACTTGAAATAAACTAATGCCATATCAAAGTCATACACTAAAGCAATAACGCGTTGGAGCGC
>NZ_JBALQL010000024.1:0-360 GCF_036964885.1 Bacillus sp. JJ1122
ATGCTATATACTAATATAGCACTTGAAATTATTTCTATATTTATAACCTTTTTACATAAATGTAGTTTGGTAGACTGCCAAGAGATAAAACAGGAAAGGATTTTCACATTGTCTAAAGAGCAACTGATCACCCTCATTGAGAAGAAACGTGAAGAATTGATCCAAATCGCTTCGAAGAACGGCCTCAGCTCAAACATTGCAATCCACCATAGCCAGGAGCTTGATGAACTACTTAACGAATATAACCGCGCATACATAAAAAAAGTTCCAACCCATTAAAAAACAGCTAAACGCATCGGGCGTTGTAGCTGTTTTATTTTTTGGGCTCTGTTAATCTAGGTTGTTGATTTTCGTTCCAGG
>NZ_JBALQL010000024.1:431-14391 GCF_036964885.1 Bacillus sp. JJ1122
CGCCCGCAGGACACTGAAATAGCTTCCTCGAATCCGCCCACGCACGATGGAAATGCGTTAGCATTTTCGGAGGAGTCTTCGCGCCTTCCACTACAATCAACAGGCTTTAAAAACAAATTTGGGTTTAATAGAGCCATTTTTTTTAAATGTTATCCTACTACATCTTCAAGTCTCTCAACTGAACCATTTTGCAGCAAGTACATTTTATGATAGAGCCCCTGATGTGCCAGCAGCTGCTGATGTGTACCCCGTTCTACGATCTCTCCATGATGCAGGACAATAATCTGGTCTGCATCCTGTATCGTTGACAGACGATGGGCAATCGCAATCGTTGTCCTGCCTTGGCGCATTTTTGCGAGTGCCGTCTGAATCGCCTCTTCTGTTTCTGTATCAATATTAGCCGTCGCTTCATCCAGGATAAGAATTTTCGGATTCGCTGCAATCGTCCTTGCGAAGGCAATCAGCTGCCTCTGCCCGCTTGAAAAAGTAGAACCTCGCTCCGTTACCTTATGGTCATACCCATCCTCAAGCTTCGCGATGAACGAATCAGCCTGGACGAATTCTGCAGCTTTCCTGATATGATCTTCATTCAAATCACTGTTATGCAGTTTGATATTATCCCCTACGGTTCCATAAAACAGGAATGGATCCTGGAGAACCAGCCCCATCTTTTCACGCAATTCATTTACTTGATAGCTTTTTATCGAAGAACCGTCAATCAGGATGTCCCCGCGATTGAATTCATAGAATCGCATCAGCAAATTAATGATCGAGCTTTTTCCGCTTCCAGTGTGGCCGACAAAAGCAAGGGTTTCTCCTGGATTTACGGTAAAGCTGATTTTTTTCAGAACATCACGCTTCCCATCATAAGAGAAGCTTACGTCCTTGAACTCAATTTGGCCTTCATTAATTTTCTTGGACTCTGTACCAGTTTGCGCTGGCGCTAGTTCTTGTTCATCAAGAAGTTTAAACACTCTCGATGCTGCTACGATTGCCTGCTGATACATCGACAGGCGCATCATCATATTGTTAACCGGTTCAAAGAAACGGTCAAGGTAATTGATGAACGCATACAGGACACCAATTTCAATCGGGCTGTTAAAGGATGTAATTCCGAAAAAGCTCAGTACGATGATAAGTGCGAATACATATACAAGGTCCACAGCCGGTCTTAGGAGAAGTCCGTCTGCCTTGATATTTTTCATGCCTGCTTCAAAGTGCTTATCATTAATATCGCCAAACTCATTCCTCAGCCTTTCTTCTTGGCGGAACATCTGGATAATCGCCATTCCCTGTAATGATTCGCTTAATTTAGCGTTCAGCTGGCTTAAGCGTTCCCTCATATCCTGGTAAAACTTTGAACTAAGCTTTCTGTACATGCTCATAATGAACACGATCAGGGGTAAAATCAGCATAGTAAATAAAGCAAGCTTTACGTTAAGAATGAACATCGCCACAAAGATCCCTGCTAATAAAAAACCACTTTGGATAAAGGTTGCGATGACACTGACAAACATGTCCTTAATCGCTTCTGTATCATTTGTTACTCTTGAAACAAGCGATCCTGCAGGTGTTTTGTCAAAGTACTTCAATCCTAACTGCTGTACCTTTGTAAAAACATCAATCCGCATTTGCTGGATGATTTTAAGGGCAATCTCCTGGAATTTCAGAAGCTGGAAATATGAAACTAAAACATTCAGCACTTGAATCCCCATATAAGCGGTTCCAAGCATAAGAAGGGGTTTGAAGGGCAAATAGCTTTCCCTTAAGTAATCATCAATAAAAATCTTTACAAGTATTGGACCTAACACATCTCCAACTGTCGCAAGAAGCAAGAAGCCAAAGGCGATAAAAATCATTTTTAAATGTGGCTTTGCATAAGCAAGAAGCCTGAACAGTACAAATCGCTGCTCTTTTGCGTTTAATACAGGTGTTTTTTCCATATTGTCACCCTCCCTGCTCGACAAGCTCTTCAAGCTGCTGCCTTACATACATATCCCTATACCAGCCGTCCTGTTCCATCAGCTGATCGTGCGTACCACGTTCAGCGATTCCACCTTCATCAAGGACAATGATTAAATCGGCATGGTGAATTGCACTTAAGCGGTGGGCTGTGATGATCGTTGTCTTATCTTTTCTATTTTCTTTTAAGGCGGATAAAATTTGTTCCTCTGTTTTAGCGTCAACAGCCGATAACGAATCATCCAATATCAGGATCTCGGGATTCATCACTAGAGCTCTTGCTATGGAAATCCGCTGCTTTTGCCCTCCGGAAAGCGAAACTCCCCGCTCTCCTACAACCGTTTCATATCCATCGGTAAATTCGAGGATATCATCATGGATATTTGCGATTTCCGCTGCAGCAAAGATTCCTTCCTTGTTAACTGCAGGGTTTGCAAAGGCAATATTCTCTTGTACAGTCGCTGAGAAAAGAAAATGGTCTTGAGGAACATATCCGATTGCCTCTCTTAATTTTTCCATTTTATAATCCTGGATGTTCCGGCCACCAATGCTTATTTTCCCATTACTCAGATCAAATTCGCGAATCAGCAATTTAAGCAAAGTGGTTTTACCTGCTCCCGTCTTCCCAACGATTCCGAGTGTTTGACCTTTGCCAAGTCCAAAAACAATATCCCTTAAAATGGGCTCCTGATCATTTGGGTAGGTAAATGAATGAATATTGTAGTCGATCCTGCCTTCCGGGACTACGTCGAGTGAATCTGGTTTGTCCTGAATCTCGATTTTTTCATCAAGAAGCGCTGATACCCTGTCATAGGAAGCGCGGCCCCTTTCGACAATATTGAAGAACCAGCCAAATGCGAGCATCGGCCAGATCAGCAATCCTAAATAAGACGTGAATGCCACAAGCTGTCCGATCGTCAATTCACCATTTATAACAAATCTTGATCCAAAAGCAATCGATAAAAAAAAGGAAATCCCCACAATGATTGAAATCGTCGGGTCGAAAAGAGAATCCACCTTCGCCACCGCGATATTCTTATTAACCACATCTTCAGATTGTTTACGAAAGTCCTCTATGTCTTCCTTTTCCTGCCCAAAGGTCTTGATGACCTTGATTCCTGTAATACTTTCCTGCGTTTTATCATTTAAATCTGAGAAGGCTTCCTGTGCCTTATGGAACCGCTGATGAAGCATTGTTCCGTACCAGCTCGTAAGTATCGCCATTAGCGGCATTGGAATCAGTGCAATCAATGTCAACTTCCAGCTGATCGTAGCCGCCATCGCGATGATGACAAATCCGCCTGTTGCCAGCGAGTCTACAAAGGTAAGCACCCCTGCACCTGCGGTCTGCTGGATTGCAGATAAATCGTTTGTCGCGTGGGCCATTAAATCTCCGGTTCTTCTTTTCTGGTAAAACGACTGCGACATGCTCGTAAAGTGAGCATATAGACGGTTCCTAAGTAAACGAGATAATTTTACCGCCGACCCAAAAATCATGATTCGCCAGTAATAACGCAGTGTATACATTGCCAGCCCTGAAACAGCAAGCACAAATATCCATTTGCCAAGTGTGCCTGCAGTCAGTGTCCCATTTGTAATTTCATCGACAACAATCCCAATGATTCTTGGCGGCACAAGCTGCAGCAGCGCGACAAACAATAACAGGAATATACCTGTTAAATAGGCTTTCTTCTCCGCCTTGAAATACCACATTAAATCCTTGAATACGCTCATATGTATTTCCCCCAAACCCCTCAAATGCTTAAATAGTTTAACAAATATTTGTAAAATGGGGAAGATTTTTATAATTTTTAAAGTGGGTTATTTTATATCACTCAACTTATGTAAAAATAATATTTGCACTTGATCGTTGATACACATTACTCGAATATCCATACAAAGAAGCTCCCAGATAAACCGGGAGCTTCAGTCTATTATTGTAGTGCTTGCTTTAAATCCTCAATTAAGTCTTCAACATCTTCGATTCCTACAGAAATACGGATTAATCCGTCAGTAATTCCTAACTCAGCACGTCTTTCTGCCGGAATGGATGCATGCGTCATTTTCGCAGGGACAGAAATCAAGCTTTCGACTGCTCCAAGGCTTTCAGCCAGCGTAAAGTATTTTACTTTTCTTAGAACTTCTGCCGCTTTTTCTGCGCTGCCTACGTCAAAGCTTACCATACCGCCAAATCCTCCAGCTTGCTCTTTTGCAATTGCATGCTGAGGATGCGTTTCAAGACCTGGATAGTAGATTTTCTTCACCCCATCATGGGCTGAGAGGAACTCTACGATTTTCTTTGTGCTGGCTTCATGAGCTTCCATACGCAAGCCGAGGGTCTTAATCCCTCTAACTAAAAGCCACGAATCCTGCGGGCCTAATATTCCACCCGTTGAGTTTTGGACAAAGTGCAATTCATCAGCAAGCTTCTCATCATTCACAACTACGAGTCCAGCCACAACATCACTATGTCCTCCAAGATATTTCGTTGCAGAATGAAGTACGATATCTGCACCCAATGTAATTGGAGTCTGCCAGTATGGGGTGCTGAAAGTATTGTCAACAATCGTTAATAGGTCGTGTTCCTTCGCCAGCTGGGCAGATGCTTTAATGTCAGTTACTTTTAAAAGCGGATTGGTAGGTGTCTCGATATATAAAGCTTTCGTATTAGGTTTGATCGCTGATTTTACTGCTTCAAGGTCAGTGGTATCCACAAAAGTGGATTGAATCCCAATGCGGTTTAAAACCTTATTCATCACACGATAGGTTCCGCCATACACATCATCAGTCAAAATGATATGATCACCAGAACTGAACAGCATCATTACTGCTGTAATTGCGGCCATCCCGGATCCAAAAGCGAATCCCCTCTTCCCTTCTTCCAGGTCCTTGATCAATTCTTCCAGGGCAAAACGGGTAGGATTCCCGGTCCTGGAGTACTCGTAGCCCTTATGCACACCAACTTCATCTTGTTTATACGTACTTACTTGATATATAGGAAATGAAACGGCTCCAGTCGTTTTGTCTCCTGGTATTCCACCGTGAATCAATTTTGTTTTTCGTTTCATTTAAATGCCCCCTTCGTAGATTTTCTTACTTAAATAACGATCGCTTCCATCAGGGAAGATCGTTACAATTTTTGAGCCTGGCGGGGCATTCTCTGCTTCCATCATTGCAGCGTGAAGAGCAGCTCCGGAAGAACTGCCAGCAAGGATTCCCTCTTTACTCGCCAATTCCTTTACACGTTCAAATGCATCTCGATCTAAAATGGTCTGAATTCCATCAAAATAAGCAGGATCCATAAAATCAGGAAGAAATTCCATGCCAATTCCTTCCGTTTTATGAGGGCCGGAAACACCGCCATTGATAATGGATCCTTCAGGTTCAACGATTACGGTCTTGATCATCGGATTCTTTTCTTTTAAAAATCGAGCGGTACCCATAAAGGTTCCACCAGACCCAGCTCCTGCTATAAAAATATCAATTTCACCATTTAGTTCTTTCCAAATCTCTGGTCCTAAAGTTTTGTAGTATGTTTCAGGATTTGCAGGATTAGAAAATTGTGAAGGAGAATAAGAGTCAGGGATATTTTCAAGCAATTGGTTTGTTTTACGGATTGCCCCTTCGATTCCTTCAGCAGTGGGAGTATGAACAATCTCGGCCCCTAAAGCTTTCATGATTTCCTGCTTTTCGATACTGAATTTTTCAGGAACCACAAAAACCACATGAATGTCCCTGTTAATTGCAGCTAAAGCAAGTCCAATCCCTGTATTGCCAGCTGTCGGCTCGATGATGGTTCCACCTGCTTTTAACTTCCCGGACTTAAATGCCTCTTCAATCAATTCCTGTCCCAGGCGGTCTTTGATACTGCCCCCCGGGTTCAGGTATTCAAGCTTTGCAAATAAACGGACATTGTTTGGCAGTTGAAATTGAGTTAGCTCAAGCATCGGTGTCTGTCCTATCATTTCATGAATACTGCGGTACACGGTCATTTCCAAAGACTCTCCTTATTCAGCAAACACCTGGCGCCATTCATCCTTCTTCGCCAGCATCTTAGCCGCAATTTCTTTCGCGCCTTCAAGGCTGTGACTTGCTGCCCAGCCGCACTGGATTTCGTTGCAGGCCGGAACTTCATCAGCTTCAAGGACATCCTTCAGTGTTTTTTCTATGACTACAAGAATATCATCGTAGTCATCATGGTTGATGACAGCTAAATAAAACCCAGTCTGGCATCCCATTGGACTGATATCTACTACAGTGTCATGATGATTGCGGATGTTCTCAGCCATAAGATGTTCAAGGGAATGAAGACCCGGCATTTCCATATGTTCTTTGTTCGGCTGGCAGAAGCGAATATCGTATTTCTTGATAACATCCCCATTAGCGCCTTGAGTTGTGCCTGCGAGACGAACATAAGGTGCTGCTACTTTTGTATGATCGAGATTGAAGCTTTCTACATTCATTTTTTTAACCATTATACTTCAGCTCCTCTAACATTAATAAAATTAATACTGCAGAATTTTTTGCGGCAGTTTCCAAAAACTGATCAAATGATATATTTGAATCTTTTCCGGCAATATCGGATAGTGACCTGATAATGACAAAAGGTATCTCAAACTGATAGGCAACCTGGGCGATCGCTGCCGCTTCCATTTCGGCAGCATATAAATCAGGCAGCTTTGACCTTATAAACTCTACTCGTTCAGGATCATTCATAAAGGAATCACCGGATGCGATCAACCCTTCAGCAACCTGGATACCATTTATTTTTTCTGCACTTTTCACAGCCACGCTGACAAGCCTTTGATCCGGCGAGTAGCAGGCAGGCATTCTTGGAACCTGACCATATTCATAGCCAAAAATGGTGACATCCACATCATGATGGCGCACTTCTGTTGAGATGACGACATCCCCAACATTCAAATCCCTGTGGAAGCCGCCAGCCGAGCCTGTATTGATGATGACATCTGGCTGGAACTTTTCAATCAATAAGGCTGTACCTAATGCTGCGTTCACTTTCCCTATTCCTGATTTAAGGAGGACAACTTCCAAGCTATCAATCTTGCCCTGATAAAACTCTGATCCTGCAAGACTCGTATCCTTCCGATCGGTAAGCTTGCTCCGCAATAATTCAACTTCTTCATCCATTGCTCCGATAATTCCAACTCTCATAGGTCACCTCTCCAATCAATATTTATTACGGTTTTCTTTTATGGCCTCCATCAGCCAGACGTAGGAATTTAATTTTTCAAACCTGACCTGGAATCCATTCTTTTTGAAAAGTTCATCAAGTACATCAAGCGTTGTGTAGTACTCTCTCTGAAGATCCTCCAACAAGTTGCTATAACCTTGTTTTTTTACAATTCGGTAACGCTCTTGACGATCCTCTTCATTGATGAATGCTGTATCAGCAAAAACCACCTTGCCATTTTCGGGCAGCAGCTTACTGTAAATGGCCAGTGCTGAGTCCTTTTCATCATCCGTTAGATGGTGAAATGCATAAGTGCTTACAATCGAGTCAATGTTCCCTGGTAAATCCGGAAAATCTAAAAAATCGCCATCAAACAACTCCAACTGCATAAATCGAGCTTTTGACATATCCCTCATTACCTTCGATGGCTCAATTCCATATACTTCTCTTCCAGCAGCAATCAGTTTCTCAGTCAGATTACCAGTTCCCACTCCAAATTCCACTACTGTTCCTTTGGATTTTAATGCCACCGTTTCTAATATATTATCATAACTTTCAAATACTTCTTTATATTCCTCGTCCTGACCAGAAACAGTTTGTTCATAATAGTTAGCCCAATCATCAAATAAAGGAATAAACTCTCTGCCCATAGTATTCACTCCGCTTTTTTAATTTATATAATTCCTATAAGTATAGTATGAATTAAAACTTTATAGGTCACATAGTAGCATATAAATAATTCGAAATCAATTATCGCCTGTTTTGTTATACAGAAAAATTTTCATTTATGGTTAGATAGAAGCTGCAAAAAAAATCAGAAGAAATTCACGTATTCGGTAGTGTATACTAACTATATACAACAATCTCAGGGGGAAAAGATGGCGAAAAAAATTCTGGTTGCAGAAGATGAACTAAGAATAGGAAATTTATTAAAGATGTACTTGGAACGGGAATCCTTTCAAGTTGAATTAGTGGCAAACGGAGATCATGCGCTGGAAAAAGCCTCTTATGAACCATTTGATTTAATCATTTTAGACATTTTAATGCCTGGCAAGGATGGATTCACCATTCTCGAAGAAATTAGGAAAAACATAACAACACCTGTTATCATGCTTTCAGCAAAAGGGGAAGAGAATGATTTAAGACGAGGACAAGAATTAGGCGCGAACGAATATATTTTAAAGCCCTTCAGTCCGCGAGAAGTCATTTCTAAAATTAAGATGCTATTACATGTGTAAAAGAAGAGGCATTGAACATCTGCAATGCCTCTCTACTGCTTTTCCAACCTAAAAATAAGCTAAAGACTTATCGATAATAGGAACATGCTTTTTGTGTCTGCTCTTAAAAAACTGAGGGTTTTTTTAGCACTTTAAATGAAGGCTGTTTTTTCTCATCTCCAAGATAAAAAATGATAAATGGTCTGTTGAGAGAGCTTTCAAAATTAACTCCTCATTGTATCCGTTCACTTTTAATTTCTTCATAATCGCATCGATTCTCTCTTTCCTTTTCCTCCTTAGGTTTGATTCTAATTGGATTTCGAGCGGAACAACAGGTACTGTAAATGTACCAAAGTCTACATTTTTAGAATGCCCCCAAATATATTTCCCACCTTCCCATATTCCGTCACCATCTAAGGAATCTGGTATCCCAGCAGATTGGGATATGTTGACTACCTCAACTTCCATGCCCTCGATCATCCATCTGCCTTTAGTCCAGGTAAAACCTGATGGAAACGTTTCAGTATAGGCAGGTTCCTCTATCGAAGAAAACCAATTTGATCGATCAGCTTCTTCACACTTTGTTCGAAGAGAATATTGTTCGAGTAACAGCGCGAATTGTTTTACTCCTTCTTGATTTTTTACATAAAGGTCTATATCACCAGGGGTCATTTCGCACCCTTGCAAAACAGAGGCAATTGAGCCTACTAGAATCCATTCAATTTCAACATCTGACTTTGAATAAATTTCGCAAATTTTAGTTAATGCTATTTGCCAGTCTGACATAATCCACCTCACTTATACATTTTACTTGCCAATATGATCTGTTATTTCACCCTTTCGGATTTCGTGAATTTCACCGAAGAAATCTACCCTGCCTCCCGCAATCACAATTCCACTTCCATCAGCACAAGTAAAAATGCTGCCTTCCTGATTCAATGAATAATCAAGTAATTCCTGCGACTTTGACCTATGAATGTCCCAATGTGGCATGAATTCTAAATCCACCAGCTTTAAACCATTAAATTCTTTTAATTGAATCTCGTTCTCGTCTATGAATTCTGCTATTTTTATTGAGTTTGACATCAAAATCGCTCCTGCACTGACACCAATCATAAGCATACCTTTTTCCGCGAGTGCTTTAAAAAGAAAGTCGAGCTTTCTTTCCTTAAGCTTTTTCATAAAATAAAAAGTGTTCCCGCCAGAGAGGTATATTCCATCACACGTTGTTAATGGGACAACTGTGGATACATCAAACTCCTGATCGATATCAAAATATAGAAAATCTTGAATACCCAGTGATAAGAAAAAATCTTTTGCCGCATTAAAGTATTTTCTTTCCTTATCCGTCTGAGACGGTATGTATGCAAGTTTAAAAGGTTTATTACCAATTAACTCTTTAATTTTATTAATTAAAGCATCATTACTCTTGCTCAAGTCACTTAGCATTACAAGACTAGCCATAGTACTGATTCACCTTCCTTCTAATTTTCCAATATGAATATTCGACAGTATTCAAGCTGTACCCTTTTTTGTAAGACCAGAATGGCAAATTTGTTTTCTTCATTTTACATTGAGACACTTTTTCACATAGCTGATATGATTTTTCTTCTCCTTGGTGCTTCAAGGGAGTACTTTTACCCTTAGTCTGAGATGACCTGTGCTCTATAGCGTTCATACATCTATTTACATCTCGGCTGAAAACTTGCTACTATAGGAAAGAGCCTGGGGATTCCCCAGGCTCTGCATTTTTTGCAATCATTTATGTCACTTCATTCTGCTTGACCATATTACAAACGGAATGAGCACTAATGATAGAATCCCGCCTGCAAGCGAGAGGAATCCATAGCTTGAATGAGCAACAACGACCCCTGAAAGCATGCCTCCTGTTGCACCGGATAGCGCAACCATGACATCAATAGTTCCTTGCATCTTGGCACGGTTGGCAGGATTTGTAGCATCCACAAGCAATGCAGTCCCGCTGATCAGCCCAAAGTTCCAGCCAAGCCCAAGCAGAATAAGAGCAATCGTCAGCAGGAGCATTGACTCACCTGGTGCGAAAGCTGCAAGTACGCCAGAAGCTAATAAAGTTACACCAGAAGCCACTGCCATCACCGTTCTGCCAATTTTATCAACGAGAATACCAGTCAATAAAGACGGAAGATACATCGCTCCTATATGAAATCCAATGATCATTCCCACTGCACTCAATCCATGACCATGATGTCCCATATGCACAGGAGTCATTGTCATGATTGCCACCATGACCAGTTGAGTTAGTACCATAACAAGAGCGGCAACAGCAATTCCACGCCTGTCTGTAGAGTATGTTTCTGGCTGTATCCCAGTGCTGCCTTCAACCGCTTTTCTTTCTGCTATAGCAATTGCCCTGGCAACTACGAACGGATCTGGACGAAGGAAAAATAATAACACCAATCCTGCAATCATATAGGCAGCAGCTGCCAAAATGAATGGTCCCGATAAAGCTGGCACCCCAATGGAAAGTGCAAATTCGCCCATGGCTTCAACAAGGTTCGGCCCTGCCACTGCTCCGAAGGTAGTTGATACCATAGCGATACTTACTGCCGTGGCCCGCTGTTTTGCATTCGCTAAATCAGTTCCTGCATATCTCGCCTGCAAATTTGTCGCACTTCCGGCACCATAAATCAGCAAGGAAGCAAAAAGCATGTAAATATTGTTTGTCACAGCTGAAAGGATGACCCCAATCGCACCAATTCCACCTGCCAAAAAACCAGTTGCCAAGCCCGCTCGCCTGCCTAAACGCTGGGATATTCGACCAACAATAAGGGCTGCCCCAGCTGAACCTAATGTGAACAGCGCAGTCGGCAATCCCGCAACACTATCCGTTCCGAGCATATCTTTTGCAAGCAATGCTCCCACGGTGATTCCAGCAGCTAGTCCAGCACCGCCAAAAATCTGGGACAGTACAACAATGATCAAAGTCCGTTTATATAATGCCCGCTGCTTTTCAGGTGACTCTACATAACTTTGCAGCCAAGCTGGCTGATCTTCTAATGCAGCGGCATCCCCACTCTTATTCACCATGTTCGATCTCCCCATTTCTGTTTCTAACAAAACAGTTATTTCTATGTTATAAAACTGATAAGAAAATAATACCACAAACCGTATTTATTGAATATGTACCAGTTTACACCTGAATATTATTTCCATAGATTTTTTCCGGAATAATTCTGTGTTCTGGTCCAATCCCATTAATCTACCTGCCCATAAGAAAAGCACCCATCCAAAGAATGAGTGCTTGTCCTCTATTATTTACCTGTCTGCTTGTTCATTGCTGACATCATTTGATTGATTTTCTTCTGGGATGGTTTCATTCCCATCTGCATCATCATCATTTTAAGCATTTGTTCATTGATTGGCGGATTTTTCTTCAAGTAGCTCTCCATGTATTTACGAGCAATGAAAAATCCTAGTGCTACACCGACAACCAATGCCAGTATACCAACTAGAATATACGTCCACATAAAAACTTCCTCCTTCATGTTGTCTAACATACAGTGTACTAAACCAACAGCTATTATACAATATCTGCAGATTTTTTTCTCTATTTATTATATATATTTTCGTTCTTTAATAGGCTTAAGCCAGCCGTATTTGTTTGCGGCAAGGTCGATCGCTAGAAATGACGTCTCACATTTGCGTAAAATCTCAAAAAATACTGTTTCAGCGTCGACTTGGCCATGTGAATGAAGCTCAAGCCACCTTTCATGGACCATCAATGTTGCAGAGGTTGAGGAATTTATATTCTCAAAAATATATTTTCCGTCCTCAACTTTAAATCCCTTTACCTTTGAAAGCTGCTGATGAAGGAGTTGATGAATGCGCAGTACCGGGATCGGTCTTGTTACAAAATCTACCTGCTTTGAAATAATTGATTTTAAATGACCGTTTGCTCGACTGTATTCCAAAAACAATTGGTAAAACATCCGTTCTCTTCCGAAATAATGGGAGGCAAATTCATCTTCTATTAAATATAGCTGGTAGGATCTCATATGATCCCCTCCTCTGCAGACAAGCTTTTGTCTTAATTATAGAAAAACATTCTATCTGCGTTTGTCTAAAGATGCCGTAAAAATCCACTAATTATGTCGAATTCAAAAATTTCTTACAATTAATTATAAATTCATAAAAATTTCTTGTCACGGAAAAAGAATTAATTTCATGAGTTTGGCAAATTTTTCTGTCAAAAAGGCATACTTCGGTGTAATCGGGGGAATATATCAATGTTATTCAAGAAGAGAAAGGATGAAAAAGATGGCTACAGTTTTATACATTACAGCTAATCCTAAACCGGTTGAGGAAGCATTCAGCTTATCTGTTGGAGAGGAATTTATTAACGCCTACCGTGATAACAATCCGAATGATGAAGTAGTAAGACTGGATCTTTACAAAATCAATGTACCTTACATAGATACAGATGTATTTAGCGGTTGGGGTAAATTGCAGCAAGGAACAGCATTTGATGAATTAAGCCCAGATGAAAAGCAAAAAGTGAGCTCAATTAATCAACTGACAGATCAATTCGTAGCTGCAGATAAATATGTTTTCGTAACTCCGATGTGGAATTTGAGCTTCCCTCCAAAATTGAAGTCCTATATCGATAACATCGCGATTGCTGGCAAGACGTTCAAATATACTGCGGAAGGACCTGTGGGTTTATTGACAGATAAAAAAGCTCTGCACATCCAGGCGAGAGGCGGAGTATATTCCGAAGGACCTGCAAAATCGCTGGAATTTGGCGACAGCTACTTACGTGCAATCCTTGGCTTCATGGGAGTCCCTGAAATTGAAACAATCGCAGTTGAAGGTATGGCAGCAACTCCAGATCAATCAGCAGATATTAAGCAAAAAGCAATTGATCGCGCAAAGGAATTCGCAAGACAATTTTAATCCACCAAAAAAGCCTGGAATCTCCAGGCTTTTTGTTTTTCATTTATTAACTCCATCCAGCTGGATATCCTTGCGATGATCAAAACTGAAAACAGTTCCTTCTTTTTTTGCCTGCTCCTCATTTACCTGCTGATTCACCTGGCCAACTGCACCTTCTAATGGAATATCTTTACCATATTCAAACATCCATTACACCTCCTGCTTATTAGTATGGGTATTTGTTACTAATATATTTCCATTAATAATACTTTTTTCCTGCTAACTTTCGAACTTTATTTACATAAAGCAAATTCAAACGAGGAAATACTTATTAAAGTATATGCTTCGCTATTTTGGCTAATTAATAAAAACAAAAAAACGACAGATCTCTGTCGTTTTAAAGGTTATGGATTCTTATCGCAATTGCAAAGCCTTTTCGCAGCTATACATTTTTTAAAAATACCTTTATAAAATTAATCGCAATAAAAATAAATGTCCTATTTCGAGCCCTATGTAAGCTAGCAAAATTCCGCCTGCATAACTAGCTGCGTTGTAAATGAAAAAATCCTTTTTTCTTTTTTCTACATGGAGTTGAATTCCTTCAAGTTTAAAGGTTGAGAAAGTTGTAAATGCTCCCATAAAGCCAGTGCCCATTAATAAGAAAGCAGAGCCCCCAATC
>NZ_JBALQL010000024.1:14406-116699 GCF_036964885.1 Bacillus sp. JJ1122
CACCCCGATTATCAAACCTAAAAGAAAGGAGCCTAGTAAGTTGATAAATAGTGTAGCTATTGGGAATTTAAAAGAAAACTTCTTATTAATGAATTGACTGACAGAAAAACGAGAGACTGCCCCAAAGAATCCCCCAATCCCCACTAAAAAGACATTAAGCATGCTCATTGGTTCGCTTCCTCCTTTACTGCACGATATCCTAACCGGCTCATAATTAGTCCACCTGATATACTAACAAGTACATAAATAAAGGCTAATAATATTTCATTATTGTGAATTAAAGTCACGGTTTCTACACTTAACGTAGAAAAAGTAGTAAAAGAACCTATGAATCCCGTTCCAATGGCTGCCTTCATATGGTCAGGAATTGTAAATCTTTTTACAAAAACCGTGGTGAACCAGGCTAAAATAAAACTGCCTAATAGGTTGACTGTAAGTGTAGCAAATGGGAAAACCTGACTTTCATCGAACAAAAAAAGCCCAATACTATATCTTAAAATTGCCCCTAAGAAACCTGCTATCCCAATCCATAAGTAAGCCATTAAAAATGCCTCCGAATCTCAACTGAAAAATAATAAACTCCTGCCAGCTAAAATTACTGACAAGAGTCATAAGCCAAATGGCGGTTAAAGGCGAACTCCATCACCTATTCATTATTTAATCATAATATGGCTGAATTTAAAATATAGAGCTCCTTATCACAAAGGAGAGCACGAACTGAATATTCCTATGCGCGTACTCAAAATAAAAAAGGTTTATTTTGTGAGCCTGATTCTAATCATATTTTCATAAATGCAGATCGATAATAGTTTATATATTCCACCAACTTAGCCCTTAAATTACCAAGCCATTCAGGATGACGATCGGACTCCTGAATATCCACCGTCCGCAGTAAGCCAACAAATGTTAAAAAATTATGCATCCGAATAAAATTCGGAAAATCAGCTATTAATTGAGCATCAAGCTGACATTCCTCTTGATATCCATTAATAAATTCTATAACATTCGGATTCTTGGGGCCTGCATCCGTTTTTAGTAATTCCCTTAATGCAAATGCAATATCTGCGACATACCAGTGAGTCATACAATCATCAAAGTCCAATATTCCGATATCATCATTTAACCACCGGTGGTTATCGAGTTCAAAATCGTAATGAATCAAGCCAAAATTTTCATTAGAGATGGGTAATCCTTCAGCCCACTCTTTCAGTTCAGCTAATTCTTTTCTTGCTGCTTCTTCATGTTCTGGCAAAGCTTTTTCGGCTAAAGATAATTGTTCTTGCCAATTCATTCGGCTTTCCCTACACTCCATAGGCATCGCTTTAAAAATTTTATGGAGTCTGCCTAATTGCCTTCCCCATAGATTGAAGTCATTTTGCTGCAAGTCCTCTACTTCAAATTGATCCCCTGCAAGGGCTTCAAATACTACTGCGTGAAACGTGGCAATATCTGTTTCAATTGTTTCAATCAAATTCCCTGTAAGGGACGCTACTGGAAGAGCTACGCGGATAGGCTGATTCCTTAAATATTCAAGGATTTCCATCTCACTCTCTATTTGTGAAAAATCTTTTTCGCTTGAATCGATGAACCTAAGAAAATATGAATTACCGTTCCTTTTAAAAACGAACAAAAAGTTCGCACTTGAACGGAAGTAATACACCGTACCCTTATCATATCCCCATCTCTCCAGAATTTTTTCCGCTAATGGGCTTTTCCATTCATCAGTTACTGTCTCTACCACTTTTACCATTGAACTTAGTTTCATCATAACGTTTTCCTCCAGTTCATTATTTTAGGCTGTTTAGATATTTAATTAATAAGTTCGTATGCAGATTTTTATTTTTCTGCGCACACAAAATATCATGATAGCCATCTAACAAAAAAATAACTGGAATAAAATATTTGCACCTCTGAACATAAAAAGAGCCACGAGATTATTTTCTAACCTCGTGGCTCCTTTTTTTTGCATACTAATAAATATAATTGATTGAATGTCAATTATCCGTATGAGTGAGCGGCAAGCATATTATTCCCAAGGTTATCTTCTTCAAATTAGGCATTGCGACATCTCACTCCCTTCTATTTAATAAGTAAATTATATTTTATTCAGATTGGAAAAGTCAACCATTTCAAAATGACCTTTTTGAAGAAATGAGAGATTGATTGCTAACTGTGATCGATTCAATATGCTTCGCTACTTTTGTACTATAAGTAAAATCACCATAGCAGTATGGATAGCGAAAGTTATTTTTATCCCCACCGCAATCGTAGGTTTGCGGATTTTTTTCCACCTGTATCATCGAAAATTTCTTCGCTAACTCCTCGCTGTGCCTACCGCCATTCTTTGCAATGAAATCAATGTACCCAATCCCCATGTTATAGGACTGAATGACCGTCGGAAAGTCCACTTGCTTTTGATTCCCGTAATTTAAAGCTCTTTGAAAGTATTTGACCCCCTGGTGAATACTTTGTTTAGGATCTTTTATAGCATTGGGTGAAAGTCCCGCGGATTCCGAGGCTTGCATCGGATCTCCGCCTTTACCCTTACTCTCTTGCATCATTAATGCAGCAACCGTGACAGTATGTTCATCAAGGCCTACCTTTTTTAATTCTTCCTGAATATAGGGAGTATATTTCGCCACTTCACCGATTGAACTATTTACCCCGCTGTTTATCTTTAATAAATTTTGATTGGATAAATCTAGGAATCTATCAAGCAGGAAAAATCCAACAAAAACTGATAACAGCAGAATGACAATATTGAAGTTTCTTTGGATTTGTTTCTTCTTTTTGGGTTTCTTAGTGTTGTATTTCATAGTTCTCTCCCAATTTATAAACTCTCTTTTCTCTATTTTATAAAAGAATGGCGGAAAATTACAAGGGACCTGCCGACATTCCAGCAGCTCCCTTGTAAGTGATTATTCTTCATAAATCATTTTCCTTGTCATGCCGCCATCAATAATCAAATTCAGGCCATTGATAAAATCGTTAGCTGGGTCAGCCAGATATAGGCAGGCTTTCGCTATATCCTCTGGCTTTCCTACCCGGTTGGACCAGTGCTGAAGATGATCTTTTTCTCGAAGTTCTTGATAATCTTCTGTCTGAATCCAGCCCGGACTAATGCAGTTAACCGTAATTCCCTTTTCTTGAAGAGATGCTGCCAGTGCATGTGTCAATGCGACAATCCCACCTTTAGAAGAAGCATATGCTTCTGAATTTGGTTCCGACATAGTCGCTCTGGTCGATGCCATATTAATGATCCTTCCTCCTTGGGTCATCCTTTTCGCTGCTTCACGTGACCCTATGAACACACTCCGGAGATTGGTAAAAACGACATCCTCCCATTCCTCAGTTGATAATTCAAATAAAGGCTTAAATCTTGAAACTCCTGCATTATTGATTAAGATATCAATGGTACCAAAATCCTTGAGCACTTTGTCTAAAAGATTGATTATTTCATCTTCTCTCCTTACATCTGTTTGGTAAAATGCTGCTTTCCCTCCAGCGTTTATAATCATTTCAACAACTTCATTACCTTTTTTCTCTTCAAGGTCGGCAATGCAAACATTCGCTCCTTCTTTTCCAAAAGCTTTTGCAATACCGTTGCCAATTCCATTAGAACCACCGGTAATGATGACTGTTTTCCCTGTGAAATTCTGTATCATTCATTTCAACCCCTTCATAAATCTTCTATATATTACTATACCTTTTTTCAAATACACTCAACCTTACTCAATATAAACTTTTGAGGTCTTATGGCATGTAGCAATATTTTCCTTTACAATAATTATAGATAATGCAAATAAGTGTGGTGTAAATTTTGTTTAAAATTATGCTAATCGAAGATGACACATCTTTATTTAATGAAGTCAAGGACCGGCTTACGCAATGGTCGTATGAAGTTTATGGCGTATCAGATTTCGCCAATGTAATGAAGGAATTTGCAACAATTGAACCAGATTTGATTATTATTGATATCCAGTTGCCTAAATTTGATGGCTTCCACTGGTGCCGGATGATTCGTTCCCATTCAAATGTACCGATTATCTTCCTTTCATCACGCGATCACCCTACTGACATGGTAATGTCGATGCAGCTTGGAGCAGATGATTTCGTTCAAAAACCCTTTCACTTTGATGTGCTTATTGCCAAAATCCAGGCAATTCTACGTCGGGTCTATAATTACAGTTCCATCCAAAATAAGCTTAAAATATGGTGCGGAGCCACTATTGATTACGATAAAAACACCATCTCAAATCAAACCGGCTATATTGATTTAACTAAGAATGAGATTTTTATATTAAAATTGCTGATCGAAAAGAAAAACCAAATTGTCACTCGGGATGAGGTTATCAACCGCTTATGGGATGATAAAAGGTTCATCAGTGATAATACTCTTACCGTTAATGTGAACCGTCTTCGAAAAAAATTGGAAGAGATCGGCTTAGGCAATAAAATTATCACCAAAGTCGGACAAGGGTATATGGCCATTGAAGAGGATATCACAAATGTTTAACACTTATTTGAAAGAGCGACGAAGCTGGATTTTTATCTTTTTAATCCTGCAAGGCCTGGTTGTCTTTATCACCTACATAGATTCAGCCATATCCGTCCGCCCTATTCTCTATTATATTTTTTTATCAACTATCATTTTTACCATCTTTCTTGCTTTTCGCTTTATAAAAGAAACGAAATTCTACTTGGCACTAAAGGAACGTGATGTTGATATAGACATTCCCTGTATTCCTGAAGCTGTTTCCCCTTTTGAAGAAATTGTTGCTGAAAGCTTCAATCTTCATACACAAAGACTGAAGAAATCGGCTGATACCAGTGAGATAAAGCTTGAACAGGAAAAGGATGACATGTTGTCCTGGATTCATGAAGTAAAAACTCCTCTTACTGCACTTAGCTTAATGATTGACCGAATCGAGAATCCATCATTGAAAAAAGATATGACATATGAATGGCTGAGAATTCATCTCTTGCTCGATCAGCAGCTTCATCAAAAACGGATTCCTTATATGGATAATGACTTATATATAGAACAAACTTTTTTAGAAGGATTAATTTATTCAGAGATTAAAACGCTGCAATCATGGTGCATTCAAAAAGGGGTCGGCATTGAAGTAGATTTAGAGATCGAAGATGTATTAACTGACGCAAAATGGCTCGCCTTCATATTAAGACAGCTGCTGACAAATGCGATTAAATATAGTGACGCTTCAGATATTATCGTTAGAAGCTTTCAAGTAAACAATCAGACAATCTTGCAAATTGAAGATGCGGGAAGAGGGATTGATCCAAGAGATCTTCATCGCATATTTGATAAAGGTTTCACATCAACTGCCTATCATCATGATAACGCTGCCACCGGGATGGGATTATATCTGGCCAAAAAAGCTGCTAAACCACTAATGATCCAAATCAGTGCAGAGTCTGTCCTTGGCAATGGCACTACTTTTACTCTAACCTTCCCAAAAACGAATGAATTTGTCAGGATAACAGGCATGTGACAAAAATGTCACATGCCTTTGCTGATTGTTCGGTGAATCGAAGGAATCACTTCGTGCATTGATTCTATAATGAAGCTATAAAAGAAAGGATGTGCTGATATGATCGTTTTGGAAGCAAATAAACTCCATAAAACATATGGCAATAAATTTAATAAGCAAGAGGTACTGAAAGGCCTAGATATTAAAATTCACAAAGGAGAGTTTGTCAGCATAATGGGTGCTTCTGGTTCTGGCAAAACGACCTTGTTGAATGTCCTCTCTTCCATTGATACAGTAAGTAAGGGTTCCATTAAAATTGAAGGACAAGAAATTACTGATCTCAAGGAAAAGCAGCTTGCACAATTTCGCAAGAACCATCTAGGATTTATTTTTCAGGAATATAACCTTCTTGATACATTGACAGTAAAGGAAAATATCCTATTACCGTTATCTGTCAGCAAAACGCCGAAAAAAGAAGCGGAACAAAAATTCGACCTGGTAGCATGTGAACTCGGCATTTCTGATATTAAAAATAAATATCCAAATGAAATATCCGGCGGTCAAAAACAGCGTACCTCAGCCGCACGAGCCTTCATTCACGAACCAAGCATCATTTTCGCTGATGAACCGACAGGCGCCCTTGATTCCAAGTCGGCTTCTGACCTGCTGAATAAGCTGAGCGAATTAAATCTAAAATTAAAGGCTACTATCGTCATGGTCACTCACGATCCTGTAGCAGCTAGTTACTGCAGCCGTGTCATCTTTATCAAGGACGGACAAATATACACAGAATTAAATAAAGGTGACCAATCAAGGCAGGCGTTCTTCCAAGATATAATGAAAACCCAAGGTGTGCTGGGCGGTGTCCAAAATGAACTTTAATCAGCTCATGCTGCGAAATCTCAAAAAGAATATTAAAAATTATTACTTGTATGTATTTACGCTTGTATTCAGCGTCGCTCTATATTTCGCTTTTGTCACACTTCAATATGATCCAGCATTGGATCAAACAAATGATGGAATAAAAGGAGCAGCTTCCATAAAGGCAGCTTCCGTTTTGCTCGTGGCCATTGTATCCATTTTTCTAATGTATGCCAACAATATATTCATCAAAAGAAGAAGCAAAGAGATCGGCTTATTTCAATTGGTTGGAATGACTAAGAACAAGATTTTCCGCATTCTTAGTGCCGAAAATTTCATCCTTTACTATAGTTCTTTAATCATTGGAGTTTTCCTTGGCTTTTCAGCCTCTAAGCTAATGATTATGATTTTGTTTAAGATTACACAGGTTGACGGAATCGCAACTCTTCATTTCTCTGGGACAGCATTTGTTCAAACACTGATTGTATTTTCAGTTATCTATGTAATTATCATGCTGTTGAACTATTTTTTCATTAAAAGACAAAGCATTTTATCTTTGTTCAGACTCATTTCATCTGCTGAAGGCAAAATGAAGAAGGTATCTGTCTGGGAGATGTTGATTGGAATCTTAGGTGTTGCTCTTATCAGTTCTGGATATTATGTTTCCTCCTTGTTATTTGAAGGAGATTTTACAACGATGAATGAACTGTTCCTGGCTATGGTATTCATATTGGCTTCAGTAATTATCGGGACCTACCTTTTATATAAAGCATCAGTCAGTTTCATTGCCAATTTGATTAGAAAAAAGAAGAATGGTTATTTAAATATAAATGAAGTATTATCGCTGTCTTCAATCATGTTCCGGATGAAATCAAACGCTGTTTTATTAACTGTTATCACGACCGTATCAGCGCTGGCAATCGGTTTATTATCATTAAGCTACATCTCCTATTATTCAGCTGAAAAGATGGCGATCAATAATGTTCCGGCTAATTTCGCGTTTGCAAATACCAAATCTGCTGAGGATTTTAAAGCCGTTTTAGTGTCGGATGATATCGCTTTTAGTGAAAATAGAATTGAAGTTCTTCAAGCGTTAATGAACGCTGAGGAAATCATCGGTTTAAAAATGGAGGACTATACCCAGGACCCAGAATCAATGAGTGTTTCTGTTATTAGCGAAAGGTCTGTTAATTATGATGTAGCAGAAGACGAGGCTTATTTAACAGGTTACAGTGATATTATGATGAAGTTCATATCGATGAGGGAGTCGGGCCCAATTGATATAAAAGGAAAAACAAATGCCATCCCATTGAATTATATTGGCATGAAAAAGGAATATCCTGTTTCAAGGTATTTTGGCAGTTCTCCAGTAGCAGTCGTTGATCAAAAAGTATTTAATACCTTAAAGGAAGATTTGAATCCTTCCATACAATATGAATCATCCATTTATATAGGTATTAATATTAAGGATGAAAAGAATCTTGAAAATGTGAATAGATTGTTTAATGATCTGAAGTTAGGTGAAGTGGATGGAAATGAATCCAGACTTGATTTAACAAATCAACAAAAAAGCCAAATGGGCCTAATCATGTTCATAGTAGGCTTCCTTGGGTTGACCTTTTTGGTCACGTCGGGCTGCATCCTATATTTTAAACAAATGGATCAAAGCGAGGATGAAAAGCCCAACTATACGATATTACGAAAACTTGGATTTACAAAGGGAGATTTGCTTAAAGGCATCCAGGCGAAACAAACCTTTAATTTTGGCATCCCTTTAGTGATTGGCCTGATGCATAGTTATTTTGCAGTGAAATCTGGGTGGTTCTTTTTTGGCACAGAATTATGGTGGCCAATGCTGATTGTCATGGTACTTTACACAGCACTTTACTCGATTTTTGGTGTACTTTCCGTGCTCTATTCTAAGAAGATTATCAATAATTCACTCTAGTGTAATCTTAAAAGCCAGACTGCTCCTGCAGCCTGGCTTTCTATTTTATTTTTCTGGATCAGTCGATACTTGCCAAGCAACGCCGAATTGATCTGTCAGCTGGCCATAGGCGGGGCTCCAGAACGTTTCTTGAAGAGGCATTGTTACCTCTCCGCCATCCTGCAGCTTATCAAATATTTCTTTAGCCTTCTCTGTGCTGCTGACCATAAGGGCAACTGTCACGTGGGATCCTAGCTGATAAGGCTGGCCTGGCATGTTATCAGAAAGCATTAAAAGGGAGTCACCAATTTTTATTTGAGCATTCATTACAAGATTTTTCATTTCAGGAGTAGTGGGTTGATTAGGACCTTCTGGCATATCACCAAAAGTAGAAAGACTAATCACTTCTGCTCCTAATGCATGCTGATAGAATTTCACTGCTTCTTGACCGTTGCCATTCGTAACTAGATAAGGGACAATTCCTGTAACCATGACAGCACCTCTTCGCTTTTTATAGAACTTATGTTCGTTTTTATTTTACTATATATTTCCTAATACAACAATAAATTATTTTGCCCTTTAAAAATAAAAATATAAAAAAACTTTTATCAATTTATTTTTATAATTTGGAACAAGATGTTGGACATAAAATTTTTAGTAAATAACATAATATCCTTATTCAATTTTTCAAACTCTTTCGTACAGCTGCAAAACCCCAAAATTATCATAAATTACCTTTTAATATGAATCAGTTAACGCAAAAAAAGAGTATAAAACCTGTTCGGTTTCATACTCTTTTTTTATTTTCATTTTTAGTGTTGTTCTAATAATGCTTTCACACGAGCTACTACATTGTTCACAGAGAAGCCATACTCTTCCATGATTTTTTCACCCGGTGCTGATGCTCCAAATGTATCGATGGCTAATACTTCACCTTCATCGCCTACATAGCGGTGCCAGCCAAGTGAAGATCCCATTTCGATTCCAAGGCGTTTCTTCACTGATTTAGGAATGACACTTTCCTTATATTCCTTAGACTGCTGCTCGAAACGATCCCATGAAGGCATGCTGACAACTGAGACATTAATGCCTTCAGAAGCAAGTGCTTCTTGAGCCTGAACAGCAAGGCCTACTTCTGAACCAGCTGCAAGAAGCATTGCATCTGCTGTTTCTTTTCCTGCAGGTGAAATTACGTATGCACCTTTTGATACGCCTTCATAAGCATTCTTAGCAGTATCTTTAATGGTAGGAAGGTTTTGGCGAGTCAACACAAGCACAGTTGGCGTTTTTGTTGATTCAACAGCTATTTTCCAAGCCGCTGCAGTTTCATTTCCATCAGCAGGACGGATCACTGACAGGTTTGGCATTGCGCGAAGACCAGCAAGTTGTTCAACTGGTTCATGTGTTGGTCCGTCTTCTCCTACTGCAATGCTGTCATGTGTGAATACATATGTCACAGGCAATCCCATTAATGCTGCAAGTCTGATTGCAGGCTTGAGGTAATCGGAGAATACGAAGAATGTTCCGCCGAATACTTTTAATCCGCCATGAAGAGCCATTCCGTTCATTGCTGCTCCCATCGCGAATTCACGCACTCCGAACCAGATGTTGCGGCCTTCGAATGAACCTGGGAAGAAATCGCTTGTTCCTTTGATCATCGTCTTGTTAGATCCAGCAAGGTCAGCAGATCCACCAACTAGATAAGGAAGGTTTTTTGCGATGCCGTTAAGAGCTTCGCCTGAAGATGCGCGACTTGCAAGACTCTTTCCGTCTTCATACACCGGAATGTCCTTATCCCAACCTTCTACAAGCTCAGCATTCATTGCTTTTTCCAGCTGTGCACCAAGTTCAGGGTATTCACTCTTGTATTTAGCGAAAAGTTCATTCCATTCCTGCTCAGTTTGTTCACCCTTATCAGCAATTTGCTGTTTAAAGTGGTCATACACTTCGCTAGGGACATGGAAGTCTTCTTCGAAAGTCCATTTGTATGCTTCTTTAGTAAGCTTAAGTTCGTCAGCGCCCAGAGGTGCACCGTGAACATCAGATTTACCAGATAGGTTAGGTGAACCATAACCGATTACTGTTTTAACTTCAATTAATGTAGGACGATTCTCATCTGTCTTTGCTTCTTCCAGTGCTTTAGCGATTTCTTCAAGGTTGTTGCCATCTTCTACACGAATATACTGCCATCCATATGCTTTAAAACGGTCAGCAACACTTTCAGAGAATGACTTATTTAAATCTCCATCCAATGAAATGTCGTTCGAATCATACATAACGACCAATCTGCCTAATTTAAGGTGAGCTGCAAGAGATGCTGCTTCTGCTGATACACCTTCCATTAAGTCCCCATCGCCGCAAATGCTATATGTATAGTGGTCAACGATGTTATAGTTGTCCTTATTGTATACAGCTGCAAGGTGGCGTTCTGCCATTGCCATACCTACTGCCATAGCAACCCCTTGTCCTAGTGGACCTGTCGTTGCATCGACTCCTGCTGTGTGGCCAAACTCAGGGTGGCCTGGTGTTTTGCTGCCCCACTGACGGAATTGCTTAACGTCATCCATTGTAAGGTCATAACCTGCAAGGTGCAACAAGCTGTATAACAACATAGATCCGTGACCTGCAGATAATACAAAACGGTCACGGTTAAACCATTCAGGATTTTTAGGGTTGATGTTCATGTAACGTGTCCAAAGTGTGTATGCCATCGGAGCTGCTCCCATTGGCATGCCAGGGTGTCCGGAATTCGCCTTTTCAATTGCGTCAATCGATAAAGTACGAATTGAATCAATTGAAAGCATATCAATTTTATTAAACATTAAATACATCCTTTCTATAAGTACTGACTACAATCTTAATATTATAGCGAGAATAATTATTATACAACAAATTGTGCCTGAAGGAGACAGAAAAGGCCGTATAGTTATTTATTTTGACACAAATGCCTTAAAGTTATGTAACAGAACCCACACAGTTACACTGTTTAACATACTGTTCTTACTGCCTTTAAAAAAGAAAAAGGATACAAATAATATGTATCCCTTTGAATGACCTCTATTAATGAAGCTTATTTTTATTTTGAAATTCTTTTAACTTACCAGGAGTAACATCATTCCCAGCTGGATCAACAATGGTTACACCTTTTAATGTATTAAGCATGGAAGAACGAAAGGATTGCAGATATTCTGCACGAAGCTTCGTTTGTTCCTTTGCCTCTTCGTCAGTCAACTTTGATGCTTTTGCTTTTCGTGCCAATTCATTAATTCTGGCAATTTTATCACTAGATAGCATTGGTAAAGCTCCTTTGTAAAAAAGTTACGTTAACAGTCATGTTACTAGAAACAGGCGATTTTTACAAGGAAGGAGATTCCTCATCGATAGACTCTATGTATTCCAGGTATCTGCGATTAACAGTTGCTTTTGAAACATTGAATCCAAATCCTCTTAATGTTGCTGCAATCTCGGCAAAGGTAAGACCATTATTCCTGAGCTTGACAATCTCTTCGATTGGCATATCTTTCCGTTCTCTCCCAGAATGATCACCTTGATTTTTCAAGTTCCGCTGAGGCTTATATCCGTGCTCAATAGCCCTCTGCATCCCTCTTTTAATTTTTATATTGTGGATTTTTCTTTGATATTCTTCGACCATGCTCACAATTTGAAGCACCATCGAATCTGATTCTGAAAGCTGAAGCTCACCATTGTGCGAAATACTGTATAGCTTAATTTCTTCTTTTAATACGCAGTGTAGAATGGCGACCTTAGCATTTCCTCTGCCAAGACGGGTTTCATCCTGAATCAAAAGAGCTCCGATTGTTTTATCTTTTATAAGTTCGAGAAGTTCCAATATACCTTCTCTTTCAAGATCATATCCGCTTGCCTGTTCCTTAATGATTCTTTCTACCTCGAAGCCGCAGCTGTCAGCAAGGCGGATCAGTTCCTCCTCCTGCCTCGTCAATGAGGTTTCCTGTGTTTCTTTAGTCGTACTTACGCGGCAATAAATAATTGCTTTCATGATGTCACCTTATTTCGCTTTGCTTAATTTATCTTTCTGCTCCTGCAATCTGTGTAGGCTCTAATTGTTCAGCCATCACAGGGATGACAAGTTCATCGCCAGGATAGATTACTTCGCCTGCTATTCCATTTTTTTTCTGAACCCAGCTAACGAACTCGTTTTCTGAAAGATTATGTTCATCTGCATATGTTTCGGCAATCTCCCATAACGATTGCCCTTCTTCTATAGTAACAGTTATGTAAGCATCGTCGGTATTATTTAAATGAGCTTTCGCCACAAGCGAAAAAATCAAGCTGACAGCAAGCAGGATGATGGCATAGGAATAGTTTTCCCAAAGTTTTTTCATGTTCAGCACCTCTTAGCGAATGTATGTTCGTTTATTTGATTTTATTATAAAACGAACATTTGTTTCCTGTCAACTAAATATTCGAACTTATGTTTGTATCTCAATATAGTACATGGTATAATAAGGACAAGAAATTATACGAGGTGCGTGAATATGACGAAGTTATCGAAACGGCAACAAGACATATTTGAGTTCATTAAAGGTGAAGTCAAGAAAAAAGGATATCCACCATCCGTACGCGAAATTGGCGAAGCGGTTGGCCTTGCCTCCAGCTCCACTGTCCATGGACATTTAGCTAGACTTGAAAGCAAGGGCTTGATCAGACGCGATCCTACAAAGCCGCGTGCTATCGAAATCCTTGAAATAGAAGATGATAGCCGTATCCCTAAATATAATGTTGTCAACGTACCGGTCGTTGGTAAAGTAACTGCGGGTATGCCGATTACGGCAATCGAAAATGTTGAAGAGTACTTCCCTCTTCCTGATCGTCTAGTCCCTCATGATGAGCAAGTGTTCATGCTTGAAATCATGGGAGACAGTATGATTGAAGCCGGTATCCTTGATGGCGATTATGTCATCGTTAAGCAGCAGAAAACAGCCAATAATGGGGATATCGTTGTTGCGATGACAGAAGAAGACGAAGCAACAGTTAAGCGGTTCTTCAAGGAAAAGGATTATTTCAGGCTTCAGCCAGAAAACTCATCCATGGATCCTATTATTCTCCGGAACGTTTCAATCCTGGGCAAAGTGATCGGAGTATACCGTCATATGCATTAAAAAAAGCAAGCGGCATTCCGCTTGCTTTTTTTAATATGAATCTATTAAAATGAGGTGTTTTTCCAATAATGGCAACTTCTGATTCTCCATAAATCCTGTCAATTGCAGATTAGCCTCTTCATTATTCTTCTGTTTTATCCTGATGTTTTACACCTTTACTCTTATAAGGCTTGGCGCTTTTAGCTTTATTCGCGCTTGATTGCCATCTGTTCCATCCCTTTTTACCTGTACCTCGGCCTGTTCCGCCTTTACTCTTCGCTTTACTCATTTTTATACACTCCTTCATTCTAATTCCCGTATTTATGCTGCATGTATTTATTACTATTGTCCGCTACAACGATTTTATGTCCCAATGCCTCTTCAGGTATACTTTTTACTTAAAATATAAGGTCTCTCCCTGTGAGAGTAGCACATTTTGCGATAAAGTAGGCAGAACCCCTAGCATCTTGTCCTTGATTACATAACATATTGTATCAACAAAGGAAGGAGTTGAAACAAATGGGATGCAACCGAAATAACAACGATGTTTCTAATGTTTTTTTCCCTAACCGGGATAGGGACCGTAACCAAGTAAAAGCAACAATTGACTTTGATGATCTTTGCCGTGCAGTTCGCCGTTGTATTATCGAGGACTTAGAAGGAATTCAGGATGATCGTGATCGTGATGATCGTGACGATCGCGATCACCGCCGCCACAGAAGATGTGGATGCTTGTTTTAATTTAACTCCACCTAATTAGCTGAAAAGAATCCCGGTGATATTCTTCTTCCGGGATTCTTTTTCATTGTGATATTATTCGTGCCAGTTTACGTTCTGAACAGGAAGAACTTTTACGATTTCATTTAAATAGGCTTCCTTTTGCTCCGCTGTTAACCACAGGTGCACAATGCCAGAATCCTGGCTGCTCCTAATCAATCGGCCCATTCCCTGCCTTAAACGCAGCAGCATATATGGAAGATCTATCTCTGCAGAAGCGTTCGCTGCATGTTTCCGTTTTGCCTGGAAAACAGGATCATGAGGAGGGAACGGCAAGGATGAAATAATCACCTGCATTAATGATTCTCCTGGAACGTCCAAACCTTCCCACAGGCTATAAGAACATAGTACTGTTGTTTGCTCGCTTTGGAAGACCTTTACGGTTTCACTTATTTCTCTGTCTCCCTCAAAAAGAAGGGAAAATGGCCATTGTTGATGACCAGCCCATGTCCTAAATCGTTCCATTTCCTGAGAGGAGGAAAATAACACAAGAGATTTTCCGTTTTGGCTTAATAAGTCGGCCCCAATCTGCTCCCATTTATTCGTTTCATCTGTCTGAATATGTCCATCCATCTTCATCTGCTCTTCGTAATCAAAGGGAGACGCCACTGTAAATGAAGAAAACTGTTCAATACCAAGGCTTTTAGCAATATAACTAAAGTCCCCAGCCTGTGATAATGTAGCCGAAGAAAAAACAAAAGGAATATTTTGCGAGAAGACTTCCTTCTTCAAAATTTCTTCTACTAATCGCGGCATAATTACCAATGACGTTTGAACCTCATTCTCCTCAAGCCAGAAGATCCCTTCATCATTTTTAAGGAAAATTCCTAAACCATATGCAAAGAACTCCAAATACTCTTCCATGATTTTCAAATGGTAATCATCAATGACGAATAATTCAGCATCAAAAACGAGCTGATCCATTAAATCACTTACCTTTTTCTCAAGGGTTTCAGCAGTTTTCCTGATACTAGCAAGAAGCGGTACTTCTTTACGATTAGATCCTTCTACTGCCACTGAGTTATCAACAAGCAGATCGAACCAAGCATCGTGAAGCTCTAAAATATCTTCGATTAAATAAAGCGACTCTTCCCTAACATCCTGATGCATATATCCTGTAAGGACGGTCGTCAGCGTTTGGGAGTTAAACCGATAAGTAAGTCCTTTTTGTGCTGCAAACTCAAGCAGGTGACCCTCATCAAAAATGACTGTGCTCGCTTCAGGCAGAAGCGGCATTTGCCCTTCCCTTTTACGAGACTCTTTTGTCCAAACATGTTCCATATAAAAGTCATGTGAACAAATAATTAAATCGCCAGCATGACGGTAGTAATCACGATTTAAGGTTTGGCCGCAACGATGGCGCCATTCACAAGTGGAGCACTGTTGCAGTGGATCCCAAGCCATCATTGACCATTTTTCATTCGAAACCCATGGATATTCCTTACGATCACCGTAACGGCTGAATGAATTCATGGATATCCCTTCATCAAAAATGAAGTCAGGCAGCTGGTCATGAACATCGAGAATCTCTTTTTCATTCGTTGTATTTGAAAGATTGTCCAGCTTCTTTACACAGACGTAATTTTCTCTGGCTTTTGCCAAACGAACATCGACATTCAGGCCAAGTGCTTTCTCAAGCTTTTCAATATCTCCGCCTTCTTTAACAAGCTGTTCAATAAGTGTTTCATCTGAACATGAGATGATCGCCGGCTTTCTCATATAACGGGCATAAAGGATAGCATATATTAAATAAACGAATGTTTTGCCTGTCCCCACTCCAGCTTCAGCAAAAATAATTCCCTTATTTTTAAAAGCCTGCTCTACCTGGAAAGCCATGTAAATTTGTTCATCACGCAGTTCATAGCCTTTTTCAGGCAAAATATCATAAAAAACATCACCAATATAATCACCTAATAAATCAAAAAAGGTATCATCCTTGGTAATGGTAAATGGCAGTGTATTAGTCATGCATTCTTCTCCTCAAAAAATACGCATTTTCATTCTTGGCACAAAAAAGCCAGCTTTTATCATAACAGAAAAATAAACATTTCGCTCAAAAGATGAAACAAAATTTATCTTTTTTCAAATCCTCGATTCAACATACGGAATATACTGCTAAAATGAATGTGGATTATTTTTTATGAATTCACGGAGACAACGAAAGACAGTAGTATAAGGAGTTTACAGAAGAAAATTCCCGAAACAAGAACTAGTTTAAGAGAGAAATAATAAATAATTGAAAAACAAAATCAGTACATTTAACGCTATTTCATAGAAAGTGGGGGGGGAAAAGTGCCTTTAAGTGCCTTTAAGCACTTTTTATCCATTAATCCATAAAACCCTTGCTACAATGTCTTCCTAAATGAATAGCACCACTTATCATAGTTTAATTTCTCTTCATAAAACCGGTGAGCATCCTTTCGCTGAATGCCTGACTCCAAAGCGACAAATTCAGCTCCATTTTCTTTCCCCCAGTCATGGATAAATGTTAGCAGCCTTTCACCATAACCTCTGGACCGACCAGAAGCATCTGTAATAAGGTCATAAATATATATGTGTTTTTTATTGTAAAAATTTGTCCTCCAGCTAAGTCCAGCCAAAGAGACTAGTTTTTCTTCATCATACAATGCGAACAAATGATACCCTTCCTCTATCATTTGAGTAAGCAGTTCAAAATACATGTCCTCTGTCAAGTCAGTCCTCAACTGTTTCATAACTGGGTATGCTTCAATTAACTGTTCCTTATTGGTCAATTCCTTTATATTTTCCATTCGGATCACACCTTTTTGCAATATTTTCTGGGATTTGATGCAAATATTCCTTCATTTAAACACAGGCAACGAAAGGACGACACAAGATAGGCTAGCCAGGATTGGAGGAGATTGACGAATGGATGATTCCATAAAGGAACTTGCAGCTGACATGGTCCTGGCATTATTAGATATAATTGTTATTTTGCAGGTAGAGGAAAACCCGCTGATTGGAATCGCCCTTGTTGCTCTTTAAAAAAACCGTTACAAAAGATCACTTGATCCGGATTTCACTTATCTTATTGGTATTGATCTTGAGTTTATCGAGAAACCAATCATCGTAAATATTATCGTGCGCCTGATTGTCTTTCCATCAAATTGCTTGTCCTATAGCAGTTCCGATTCAATTCTAAATATCGAAAAATGATTAAAGGTCTCTTTTGCTGCTAAAGACTCATTAGTTATTCCCTGTACCATCTCTCATTAAATGCCAGACCTAAGGCATTACCTAAACAACAGCCAAATCGGATGAAGCCTCTTCCGCGTGCAGTAATAATGTTTCCGTCCTGAACGACTAGCTCATCTGAGTAATTTTCCATTTCGAATACACCTGACTCCTCCATGGACTCTTTCATGAGGCCAACAGTGTACTTTCGTCCTACGAGTACACCCGCTTCTGCTAAAAGCATTGGAGAGCTCGAAATACTCGCAATCACCAATTCTCCCTTTGAAGCTTGCTTGACAAACTCGCTATATTTCTCTTTATTTTCCAGCGAAAAAATATCCATGCATCCAGGCAATAAAAGACTATCAATCTCATCCAAATTCAAGTCTTCAAAGGACATATCTGGTATACAAGTCAAACCCGACTCACCTTTTATTGGCGACTTATCTAAGCTAACAGTTTTGACAGGCTTTTCTCCTTGCATCAGAATGGATAACGCTACACTCAATTCATATTCGCTGAACTGCGGATATAATAATACGGCAGTTTTTTTCAAAATATCACTCCTTACTTACGTAATTAATATTTGCTCATAATTTTCTTCAATTAATTCTTCCTTTGAAATAATCACCTCCATAAACCTGGTGTATAGATCAATGATTTCTTTTTGCTGATCAATGATTTTGATGCTCTCATTATAACTCGTCTCATCCTTATAGATCTGGATTTCCCTCCACTTCGTATTGCCATCTTTACTTTTTAAAAAAAGTGATTGTTTTTCTACATACCGTGAATATACATTTTCAACCTGTGCTTGTATTTCTAAAAAATCCTGCTCTCTTTCAGGTATTACGTGGTATGTATAAACTTTAATAAACATTTGATCCTCCAATGTAGGTCAATGTGAACCGACTATACATTCTGTTTTTCTATCAATCTTTGCAAATGCACTTTATGGATCTTTGTTAATTCAAGTAGATGAAATTTATTTACCTCAATCATTCTGGTAATAGCTTCTGACTTCGAACGAGCTAGTTCATATAAAGGTAGATCAATCATTCTCTTAACAAGCGCCTCTTCTAATTCATCTTCGTCTATTAGAAAAATTTCCCCAGTTGGTAATACAACAATATCTAAAAACAGATCATCCAACCATGGCCTTCCATTTTCGATTCCAATTTGATAACAGATATCGATATACCATTGAACTATTTCTCCATCCGAATCGAACATAGTTGTAATAGAAAATTGCTCATCCTGCGGGAAATGCTGCAGCCAGGTATAACCATCATCTACAATGCATACTTTTTTCTCTCCATATTGGACGAATAGAGGATCAGTAACCTTCAAAACCTTTAGATAGGTTATAAATCCTTTAAACTCAACTTCATCAAGATATGCTTGAGTAAACCTTCTGTCTATTACACGGGTCCATTCTGAACGGTCACCATATTTTCTTTTTAACATCGTTACCTCCAAACAAATCCTTTAATTTGTTTCGGGATATTTTGCATTTATAAAAAAAACGATTCCCACTATTGAAGAATCGCTGAGAATGAACTAAAAATGCTTCTCCATAGGCTCTTCGCAATGTGTATATCCGTTCCTGCCATAAAATTCAATACTGGTTTCACTCGGCCATACTATAATGAATTCATATTTCATATCCGCTGCCCATTCGTCCACCTTAGATAGAAGTTTGCTGCCGACCCCTTGGCCTCTGTATTCTGGCACAGTATAAACATTTGTCATATAAGCAAAAGGATGAGTAATTCTGCCTGGACGGGGTACCTTTTTTAACAATTCAATATAAATGTGAGAAAGAATTCTACCGTCGTTTTCTGCTATCCAAATAAACCAATCGCCACTGACGATCGCTTCTTTCAGGAAATCTCCGCACTCTTTTTGAAAAGTGCTGTATTCGGTCCTCTCTCCCATTTCAGGATAATCCTCAAGGGTAAAATCCCATCTCATTTTAATAAGCTGATCTATATCTGTTTCTTGTGCTAATCTTACTTTCACAATCTTCCCCCCGATTATCATCTCTGGATTGTATAAACAGCCTGTTCTGCTCCGAACCGGAATAGCGTTTTTTCCCTTTCCATGCCAGCCCATTCTAGAAGTCTGCAGGAAGCCTCATTGGCTGTTTGTGTTTCTGCGATTATTTTTGGAAGATTCAATTCCATGAAACCGTATTTGATGACCACTTGTACGACCTCTCTCCCGAAACCCTTCCCCCACCATTCCGGCATAAACTGGTAGGACACCTCGGTATACTCGCCATCATGATGAGGAGTGAGAGTAACTAAGCCCATGAATGAACCAGAAATTCTCTCTCTTACTACCCAGAAATGAGATTCTCCCTTATTTTCAAGCATACCTTCTGCAGCTTTCAGCAAATATGCTTCATCAACAATACCGCCTAAATACTTTCTAACTTCATGGTTAAAATAAAGATTTTTAATATCAATAAAATCAGCACGCTTTAAATCAATTAGCACACATCGTTCTGTCTCCAGCACAAAACCACCTCAATCTGTTATACGTTTTTTTGTCATGATAAAAGCAATCCCAAGCGGAATCAAGGGCACGAATCCGAGCAGCAAAAACCAATTCTCTGCTCCAAAGAAATAGATGGCAGGCAGAAAAATGGTGATTCCACTCCACATAAATGCTTTCCAAGATTTGTTTCTTATACCGATAACAAATAAAATACCCGCGGCACTCACCAGTGTCCAAAATATCAAACTTACGTTTAACATCATGATAAAGCCTCCATTGGTTAAAATTTACAGAACTATTCCCTCATAAGCCATTTAAACCATCTGCCATGCCCTTCAGTTTCCGCTATTTTATTTAAGCTTTCTTTTCCATTCAAGTAGGAATCAAGGTGAAGGTCCCTGTCCTGAATATTGTTATACAGGTGGAAAATGTCCCGCTTCTCTCCGATATTTCTTATGTTCTGAAGGAGTCTTTCCTTCGTTTTCAAAGGCATTTGATTGGCAACATGAGTATGGAACACACAAATAATCTGATCATCCGGAATATTGTTTGAAAGGCTGTTGAGTATTTCAACTCCATCACCCTCGATTAATTTTACGGGGTTATTCCTTACGTAGCTTGCTGCCGTTTCGAAAAGCTCGCGTCTTTCATGATGTTCAGGCCAGATAAGTGCTTTAAGCCATAAAAAATCTTCATCATCTGATACATCATTTATATGAAGATCTACTCCTATTCTAGAAGCCACCTTGAATTTGCTTAACTGATCTAAGGGATTATGTTCACCCCTTATTTCAGCTGAAATATGTACACTTGAATCTTCAGAGCCATAATTCTGCTCCGTATCATACGAGTATCTGTATTTCTCAACTAAGAGCTGAAGCCCGGCACTTGTGCCTATTTCAATTAAAGCCAGAGGTCTTTGAGTATTTCTGTATATATAGCTAAAAGCTGGATAAAGATAGGAGCACCTTCTGACTTCATTTGTTTGCACAATCTTGCTTTTAAATATTTCGTTGATTTCCACGGAATTTTGTATGCAGAAATCCCTGAAATACTCAAAGGACTCTTCGAACTCTATAGGTTTTTTTACCAGGCTTGAGTAAAACTTTGTCAACTCATGCTCATATCCTTTTAACAATAGATAATGAACTGCCCCAAAAAGCAGATTCGGGATAGGCTGGCCTTCCCTTACTTTTGAAGCGATACGAAGAATTTCCTTGTCCTCAGCTATTTTCATCGCAAGAAATTCATATAATGGACTTGAATTCCTGCACTCATTCATTGCGAAATCTCTAAATTTTTCAGCTGGATGAATAGCACTCAAATCTTCCACCACCCTGTTAACCAATAATGGTTTCGTTATCTTCTATAAGTTCTGAATAAATTAGCAATAATCCTCATTAATAAATAAACGGATATACTTGCAAAAATGACCTGCAATGCATAGTTCCCTATTAGCAGGGAAGTAGGATGCCCTTGGGGATTTACCATTCCTAATTGAAACGGATATGCATCCTCGAGCGGCGTTAACGATGTATGCTGTTCTATGATTGGCAAGGGAAAACCAAGTCTGTGCTTTGTTAAATCATATTCTGTAGTAACGATAACGGTATCAAACAATGGTGTGATCGATACTGCTATCCATCCAATAGCAAAAGAAAAGAATAATAAGCTCTGATGAACTTTTATTTTCATCTTTCTCATACCGTTAATCCCACCACAAAAACAACTTTTTTGACTCTTCCAGCTCTTCAATAAGACCTTCCAAACTCCCAGTTCCCTGGTCGACTATGTCTGGGCAAAATTGATAAATTTCTTTTGCGAAAGATTTCAGATCTTTAGAATTCGGCAACTCGATAAAATCCGCTTCTACCCAATCATGATTCGCGCCAATTATGGTAAAGGAATATCGGTTGTGCCACTCCTTCAATTTAACTATTACTTCAATATTACTAATGTCGTAGTTTTCTCCATTCGTCTGCTGGATTTTAATGATGTCAAACTGGTCGTTACCCATAACAATAGCCACACTAGCTGTTTTGTTTTTTCTTTCAGTTATAAATGCTAAGGCGCCCAAAGGCTTTAATTCTGTTTTCAGTTTATAAAGCTGACCTTCCGCAGTTTCCTCTTTCGTATTAAAAGATAATCCAATTGCTTTGGCAGCACCTTCTGAATGTAAATCTTTATAATAAAAAGGCTGAATATCTGTATTTGCAGCACTTTTTATAACTTTTATCACTTCTTCTACAAATCCTGACTGAACAGCTAATTCTTCTGCGTTCACTTGCTTTGCCTCATTTTTAGCGAAGCTAAATAGTTCCTTCCAGCCCATTTATTCATCACCTTCTAATCTATGAAAGGTTTGTTTGCTTGAAATTCTCAACAGTATTACTCCAGCCTGCAGGTGCCTTCATCTCATCCAACTTTACAGCAATCACTTTTGCTGCTGATTGCAAACTCATTTGAAACGTATCCACTTCAACGTCATAAACCTCTTTTTGCTGATGAACAAAATCCAGTTGTCTAACAGCTTGGCCAATCGTCCGATTACCCCTGGCTATTTCTCTCCGTTTAAGTTCATCAGCAGGACAATGCACTCCCACAAAAAACACGGGATAATGCTCGAGTATCGCTATACAATCCTTAAAAGTATCCTCATCATGAAGGATATGATCTACGATCAGATTGACTCCCTTTTCCGAAAACATTGCAAGATTCCTATGAAAAAAATGCTCAGTTGGAACTGGTATCAATCTTTCATACTCTCTATCTTCCATCCGTTCGATGATGGTATCAAAGTCATCAATACTAAAATGGAAAAATTCCGGCAGCAGCTTTACAAGTTCGTTAGACAAAGAAGATTTACCAAAACTAGATACCCCGTTCAACAAAATAATCTTACCTTTATTCATATTGTCCCTCCGATGATTTCTTTTTAAATATTGCATAGAATGACGAAGCGTCACTGAATAGTTGTTATCAGTTGCTATCTCAAGTCATATTTAATAACTGACAAGAAATAATCAAATCAGCCTTATCCTTCGGTGATTCGGTCTCCAAATAAAAATCTTCTGCCCTCCAATATCTCTCTTCGAATTTTTGAAGGTTTCGTTGCGTATCACTATTTTCACGGGAAAACCTGAATTCCCTTGGACAATCAAGAAATACAGTATAGTCAAATAAACTTCCCCATTCCTCTCTTAAAAGGAAAACGCCTTCTACAATGACTACTGCTGCATCTTTCAACCCTACCTCTTTCAACTCTTGCTGGTCTTTTTCATGATCATAAAAAGGCAGTAAAAGTGTATCCGAAATAAGAAGTTTTTCAAAAAAATGCTCTTTAAGCCAGAGTACATCCCACTGGAGAGAATAATATTCATACCATTCATCCTTCCCGGTATTATAACGTTTTGACCTATCTACAATGAAATCATCTATATGCAGGATGCGATACGGAATGTTCAAATTCTCTAATACCTTGGCGAGCCCTTTAACAAGTGTGGTTTTTCCTGACCTGCTCAAGCCATCAATTCCTAAAACAAACCGCTCTCCTCGTTTCACTGACTTAAATAGTGATGTGAATTGTTGTATGACATCCACTGCAGCTCCTCTCACCTTTCACAACTAAATTTTCTTCTGAATAACGCTAGCAGACAATATTTATATAATATTTCTCCACAATGGCTTATATTTCCTTTTCATAAAGAATGCTGCCTAACCAGGCAGCTAAAGATTTATTGCTTCCTTGCTCCGTTTTATTACCTCAGCCTCTTGAATGCTTTCCTTCAGCCAGATTGGCGATTTTGGATGGGTATAAATTTCATCGGCTGTAAGCCATAATACCTCTTCAACTTCTTCCGTGCTTTTTGCAAAAGGTTCACCAGACTCGATCTCAGCAAGAAATACAAAATCCATGACTTCTTTTCCATCTCCAATCATAAAAGTTGTATTGCGAACGTATTGAACTTTTTCCTTAATCGTAACTCCGACTTCTTCATACAACTCTCTTTTTAATGTTCTTTCAAGTAAGCCCTTTGTATTGCCCTCATTCTCAACAGTACCGCCTACTAATGATAATTGGCCTCCTGCGTGTTCTTCTTTTAAGCTTCTTTCAATGATAAGCCACTTTCCGTTCCTATATATAGCACCCTCAACATTAATAATGAACATGTTTAGCTCCTTTATATTTTGTTTTATAAATCTTCTCCTAACCTGATCTTAATTCCTCCTTTGAGTCTAAAGACCTGTAACTTTTTCAGGACGTCCGATTATTACATTAAAAAAGCATTATCGGAAAAAGTTACACATAGTTTTTACTAATTTTAATATACTGAAAATTCGTTAAATTTACACATGCTTTTCTCCTATTGATATTTGTATAATAGTAATACACCAAGAGTTACCTAAGGTCAGCCAAAAAAAATTTAGACTTTAGGAGTGTGAGGAAGAATGTCAGAAAACATTATTTTCGCAATGTTGATTGGTGGTTTTGTTGGATTGACGGGCCATGTAAGAAAACGAGGCAAGATCATCATGCCCAGAAAAACGAAGAAGTTCATCTATCTTGGTTTTTTAGAAGAAATTCTTACGGGGTCCTTAACTGCTGCATTGCTCGTAGTATCGTCAGAGGCTGATTCACTTTTAAGAGTATTTTTGATGTCAATTATGGCTGGCTTTGGTGGAGATGCATTACTAAGGGGGCTTGAATTGTTTAGAGTAGACAACAGTAACCGAGGCGCGGAGGATATCGGCAATGAAAAAACCAATACCTCAGCATGACAGAAAGAAGTTTGCTGCATTATTGTTCAAGCAGCTACACGAGTGCTTGATTTTTTTTTGGTGAAAATGAACTTGGGAAACTTTTAAACCTCTTCTTAAAATCCACTTTTATCTTCATTACCTACTTGATCCAAAAACAAAAAGGCAGATAATGTTTTTCAATAAATCCAGCCATTTTATATGATTGAATATAATGCCGTTGTGATTTGGCAATAAGATCTGTTTTTTCATTAACGTCTTTTATCCTTCTCAATTCCATCATTGCTCGTCCCCTCCTGAAACTTCAGTTGTTATCCTGATTTATCCAGCTATTGAAGGTTGTTTCCATACATGTTTCATAACTTTCCGGAGAAAATAACCAAAACAACTTGAAGGAGCTCTCCGATGGACCTTAGATTTTTTCAGTTAATCAATCAGCTGTCAGGACGCAACTTGATCGTTGATAAATTGATGATTCTCATTTCCAAAAGAATTCGCTATATATATATTTCGCTAATAGTTATTTTTTTGATCAAAAACCGATTTAAAAAGAGGATTACTTTTGAAACCGCCGGCTCAATCTTATCCGCATTATTTATCCATATTTTATTTAAATTATTTAATTATAAACCCCGTCCTTTTCAGAAAAGACGCGTAGGGATCCTCATTCCCTCAAAGATGGATTCAACCTTCCCAAGCAAACATACACTGCTAGCCTTTGCTGTCTCTACAACCATTTTCTTGTATCATCGAACACTAGGAATCTTCATGTTCAGCATGTCTGCGATAACAGGTTTCTCAAGGATATGGGTTGGACATCATTATCCGTCCGATATAATTGGCAGCGCGTTTTTAGGCTCGTTTTCCAGCATCGTTACACACATATTTTCTGGTAAAAGATCTGGCCAGGAAAATTAACCTTTTTTTGCTTTATATTGCATCAACCAGCTGTCCCGAAGTTCTCCTTCATGCCATTCATGTTTAGGCAAGAGTTTGTACTTTGTGAATCCCACTTTTGCATAACAGGCTATTGCCCTTTCATTCCAGGTTTGCGGATCGACAACAACAAGGTCCGCTCCTTTTTGACCCAGCAAATAGTCAAGCATTGAGCGCATTAAGATCTGTCCGATACCTTTGTTCCAATATTCCGTTTCCCCGATAAACTGATCTATTCCGTATATGATATCAGATATGTATAAACCAAAATTATAGCAGTCCGACTTTGCCAATTCATAAAATTGAATGTAGCCTATTTCTTGGTCCTCAAATAGAACAATGCATCGCGTTTCACCAGAATCGGATGTAAAAAACACATCCCTAACCTTTTCCAAATCAAAAGAACAATCTCGTCCTTCGTAAAACTCAAGTACTGCCGGATTCGAAAGCCACTTAGCCAATAAAGCAGCATCCTTATTTTCTAATTCTCGCACTTTTAACTTTCCGCATTGGAACAGCATTAAAATTCTCCTTTTTATTAAGCAAATATCATTTTCACGACAACTTTTGTCTTCAAAGAGGATAATAAAACCCCTGCAATATTGCTTGTGACTTCTTCCTGCCATGAACTATAAATAGTCACACAGAATAATTAATTCTTTTTCTCCAGTTAGTGGCGCTTATTTCCAATTTGTACTCATTTTTTCAGCAGTGCACCTCGTTTTTTCTCCAGTTGACAGGCTGGCCATCAAAGTTCTATCCAGAACCGTTTAACAATATTGCCGTCTTCCTCTGTAAAACTAACATCCTGCTGACCGCCATTTTTTAATATTGTCCGCTCTGATGCAATATTGGTCGCATCGCAGACAACTAGTACTTTATCAATCCCTAGTTTCCTTGTCTTTTCTAATGCTAAAGATAATATTGCAGTTGCAAAGCCTTTGCGGCGTTCAGTCGGTCGGATTCCATAGCCAATATGTCCGCCGCTATTAAATAGTCTTTCTGTAAGTGCATGCCTAATGTTCACTGCACCTAAGACCCGGTTATCTCCATTCACCAGCCAATAAGTAGAATCAGGAACCCAGCCCTCTGGAAGATTTACACCTTTCTCACTTTTCCGCAAAAACTCGATCATGCCATGAAAATCAGTTGGATCCTTTTCAATCACCCAAGGAATCATCACTTCCCCGCTTTCCTTCCATTCAAGGTAAAAATCTAAATATTCCTTTTCCATTTCAACTGTTGGTTTGATTAAATATACTTGATCATTCATTTTTACATATCTCCTTGTTGAAAAGTTTTTATTTATTTTACGGACTTTATTGATTGCCTGGGAAAAAGATGGCTGCTGAAAAAGGTATAGTATTTTTTCAATGAATTCCACTCGTGATATACGCCTCTACATCTATCGCTTCTGCTTCTCTCATCCAGTCGACTTTACCTATACATCGGCAACAATCGCTATTTTCCAAATGCTTCCTGCCTCAAAGTCCACATATAGAATATCAAACTTATCCACTGATTTCTTATTCTTCAATAGGAAACTATACTCTGGAAATCAATTAACATTTACATATTTATAATATTGATATAATATAAACCAATATATTTTACCGCTTAATCTTTTTAAAAGAACGGGGGAACCAATCGGCGGTTTCCGCCTGGGGTGAATTCTTTACGAAGGGGATTTGTGTTTCCAATTCCTAACCCGGCAGCTAACCTCGTAAGCGACTAAGGGAACAGAGGAGAATACTCTGTAAAAGGCACCCATAGTGTCTTTTTTTGCGGAGGAATAAATCTTGTTTCCCTTGCCAATTGCTTTTTCAGCATAGAATTTTACAGAAGGTGAGGAAATGCAGATGAAAAAAATCAGTTTAGCTGGTCAAATTTTTATCGGACTGGTTCTTGGTATAATCGCGGGGGCAGTATTCTTTGGAAATCCTGCGGTTGCTACATACCTGCAGCCGATTGGAGATATTTTTCTCCGGTTGATTAAGATGATTGTCGTGCCGATCGTTGTTGCCAGTATCATTGTGGCTGTAGCTGGTGTCGGCGACATTAAGCAGTTAGGAAAGATTGGCGGTAAGACGCTCCTTTATTTCGAAATCATCACGACCATTGCGATCATCGTAGGGCTCATTGCTGCAAATGTATTCCATCCAGGTGCTGGAGTAAATATGAGCCAACTCGATAAAACCGATATTGCTAGTTATGTAAATACTGCAGAAACGCAGGAAACAAAATCGATGATTACTACATTGGTTGAGATCGTGCCAACCAATCCAATCGCAGCGATTGCAGACGGCGACATGCTTGCAATCATTTTCTTTTCCCTCGTATTTGGACTAGGGATCTCCGCAATTGGTGATAAAGGAAAGCCTGTTATCGCATTTTTCCAGGGAACGGCTGATGCCATGTTCTATGCAACAAACCAAATCATGAAGTTCGCACCTTTTGGTGTATTTGCCCTAATTGGTGTAACTGTTTCTAAATTCGGATTAGAATCCTTGATTCCTCTCGGTAAACTGGTCCTGACAGTATATGGAACAATGATTTTCTTTGTGATCGGTGTGCTGGGCCTTGTAGCTAAAATCGCAGGCTACAACATCTTCAAATTAATCTTAACTCTAAAAGATGAATTAATTTTAGCATTCTCAACGGCAAGCTCCGAAACGGTATTGCCTAGAATTATGGATAAAATGGAGAAAGAAGGAGCTCCTAAGCATATTACTTCTTTCGTTATTCCAACTGGCTATTCCTTTAATCTGGATGGCTCCACACTTTACCAGGCATTGGCTGCGATTTTTATTGCCCAAATGTACGGTATCGATATGAGTATAGGTGAGCAAGTATCCTTAATGCTTGTATTAATGGTGACCTCAAAAGGAATCGCCGGAGTTCCTGGTGTTTCCTTCGTCGTTCTCTTAGCAACACTCGGTACAGTAGGACTACCTGTCGAAGGCTTGGCATTCATAGCAGGTATTGACAGAATCCTTGATATGGGAAGAACTGCTGTGAATGTCGTTGGAAATTCTCTTGCTGCAATTGTCATTGCCAAATGGGAAGGCGTCTTCCAACCAGGAAAATCTCCATCTGTTATCAATAAAGCTTCATAATAGAGACAGAAAGCCAGCTTGGTATAAACCACATGCTGGCTTTCTTTATTTTCTGCATTTTATTCCGCTGCTTCTATCGATTCACCTAATTTATACGCAGCGAGCTGCTCTCCCCAAGGCGCCATTTCAGTTTCAACAAATCCAGCCTTTTTATATGCATACCGTGCCCCATCATTCTCTGGATGGTAGCCAATCATGATAAAAGGAATACAAGCAGAGTTGTTGCTCTTAATCTCATCCACAATTAATTTTACTGCTGTTGCTCCAAAACCATTCCCCTGATATGCCTGATCAAGCATTAAACGGTAAATCCAAAAATTATTGTCCTCCGGGTCGATGCCATACATTGCAAATCCAATCATCTTTTCATCAGAATAAATTCCCGATGCCTTAAAATTTTCAAGAAACTGGACCTCTGCAATCGAATATAAATTTGAAGCGATAAAATGCTTTTGCTCCTCTTTAACAGTTAAATTGCTGGCTTCTTCCCAGTTTCCTTTTGTAATAGGTTTTAGTGTAACTTTCATTTAAAATCTCCCATTCTATTCTTTTTTTTATGAAACCTACACCAACAGCTCAGGATCATTCCATGATCTTTAACTATTATTACTTAATCGTTGGTCAGACTAAGATAACATTTACACTCAATAACATGAAATTTACCAGTCATTCATTCCCCAACTACTTTGCCTGCCCTTAAATTAATTCCAAACTCCAGATAAGCTTTCATGCATGTAACCATGTCAACCCATCCCTCGATTTGCTGTCCATAACGCTGAATCCCTTCCTCGTTACTTTCCCAGCCTGTCTCATATATTTTGACTACTGTTTTCTTCCCAGCTTGCTCTAAAGTGATTTTAACCCTGGTTTTAATTCCACTTGCATCCCAATGAAATTCGATGGTTTTACTTGCCTTGTCTGCCTGTAAAACCCTAATGGACAATTCAGCGCCCACATCCTCCCATCTCCAGATTACATCCTTGCCTGCCTCTAGCTTGCCGCTGCTACTTGAAATAAAATAATGGCGCATCTGTGCTGGGTTAGATAGGGCTTCAAAGACCTCATCACAGTCCCTGGAAATAACCTTCTCGACGTTGACAGTTAGTATCATTTTAATTCCACCCAAATTTACGATATAATTTATTCATAATCATTTCGCTTAAAGGCAGCTGAATTCCTTCCAAACTACTAATTTAAAGCGGAATCCTGCAAATATTTGAATTTGCAAACAGGCTTTGTTAAAGTAGCAAGCAGGAAGGTTTTACCTATATCGATGGTGTAAACTAATATTTCTTCATTTACTTATAAAATTGATTATTCTAAGGAGTGCACATAATGGAAGCCGAAGCTACCTATGTTCAAAAAGATGATGTAATCGAATTCATTAGAGCTAACAGGGAAATTTTCGAAAAGAAGTTATTATCAGAAGCTGTTAATGTAGCATCCAAAATCCATGATATTTTGCAGAGAGGCAACATCGACCTTTTAAAAAACGCTGAAAAATTAGTGGGATATATTGTAGAACAGGATGAAGAAAGTCTAATTGCTTTTGCCGAAATAGAGGGCGTTGCTTGGGCAGAACATTCCTTGACTGTAGCCTTCAAGCTGGAATGGATCCAGGCAATCAGACGTACATTATGGCAATTTTTGAATCAGTTTGAAATTATGAACGGGAAATTTAGTGATAAAAACGATTTCTTCGAGCTGGAAAAGAGAATAAACGACCAGGTTGACCAATTTTTGAATACATTCTTCCTGAGCTATACCAAATATAAGGATGAGCTTTTGAACTCTCAAAGGAAATTAGTTGAACATTTATCTGTTCCGATCATTCCAATCAGCACTTCAGTGGCAGTATTGCCTTTGATTGGCATGATCGATGAATACCGTATGCAGATTATCGAGGAAAAAGTCCTTATGGATATTTCCCGTCTTAAAGTCCAAACTCTGATTATGGATCTATCCGGTATTGCTGACATGGAAAAAAACGTCATTGACCATTTCCAAAAAGTATTGAATGGCATCAACATGATGGGCTCAAAGGCTGTGATTACAGGAATGCGCCCTGAGCTAGTGAGAAATATGATTCATACAGGAATTAACTTTGTCCAGAAGGCAGAGACAAGAGGAACACTGCAACAAACCCTAAGGCATTATCTTGATATTGAAAAAATGATGTAAGTTAAAAGAAACAAGTTAACCCCCTTGTATAGCACAAGGGGGTTTTTGGTGAAAAATTATCGATTAATTCAAGTTCACTAAATGATTTTCCGCCAATAAATCTTAAACCCTTTTATCCAATTCTAGGAGAAGATTATTATTTTCCTCTATGTCCTTGTGGATTCCTTCTATTTCAGACGCAATTGTATACTCCTGCTCTTTGACAGACAAAATCCTTTTCTGCTGCATCTGCTGCTGTTCTGTCATCTTTCTAAGGCTTTCAGCAAGCTCAGAGCTTTCATTGCGAATGGACCGGATTCCTGAAGATACATCATTTAATTCCTTGTTTTGACCTTGAACCTTGGCATCAATTTGATGCATTAGACCATCAAAATCCTTAAATGAATCAAAGCTTGAGTTAATTTTAGTTTCAATTCCATTGAGCTGGGCTGAAATATCTTGCGAAGCTTCGGCTGATGCAGTCGCAAGCTTTCAAACTTCCTTTGCCACTACAGAAAACCCTTTTCCATGCTCACCGGCACGTGCTGCCTCGATTGATGCATTAAGGGCCAGGATTTTCGTCTGGGCGGCAATCCCAGAAATCGTTGAACTTATGCTGCCGACCATTTGCGTCAGGCTCACAAGCTCCTTAAGCAATTCAGAAGTCTGTGCCATATGCGCTGAAGCCTGTTTATTATCTGCAGAGATAGCCGACGTTTCCTCTACCACTCTGCGAATCGTATCACTATACGTATTTATTTTGGATTCCATCTGCTCGAAGACAGAGAAAAATTGTGAAAGTGCCTCATTATTCTGCTCGAACTGAGCAGCTAGCTCGTCAATTGAAGATAAATTGTGGTTAACGCTTTGCTTGATTGTTTGGGTCGAGAAAACAATGTCGTTGAATGTCTCCTTCATCGCTCCAACAAAAACCGAAGCTTGGCTCATATCTGCAGCTTGTCCTGATCCTTCAGATGTGCCCTCTAGATTTTTGGCTATCTGGATAATTTCTTCTACCGCAGGACGGTCAAATTGAGAATCTCCAATATAACTGTACTGGATTGTATGGTTTTTATCCAAAACGTATGTACTTGGGATCGCGATTCGGAAGCTATCCCATTTAATTGGGACGAATACCTCGTATTCTTTGATGACTGCTCTTTTTTCATCCGAAAGGATCGGTATCTCGATTCCTTCCTTATCCACGTATGCCTGAATTCCATTTAAGTTCTGTCCGGCAATCCCCAGGATCTGGATCCCTTTTTCTATTAAAACTTCATAAAATTCGTTCAGCTGGACCAGCTGATTCCGGCAATTCGGTCACCACGTTCCCCTTAAAAAAATGAGAATGACCGGCTGCTCACTGTAGTCTGATAAGGTATATTGTTTATTGTTCGTGCCAGGCAAAGTAAAATCCGGTGCCTGTTTTCCCACATTCAATCCTTTATTAGCCAATAAATTCTCTCCTCTTTATGCATTCAGTCTTGAAAAGAACATCAGCATTATTATCGGCTTATATTTTTTAATCTTAAAGTCACAACTCTCTATAAGCTCTAAATCATCAAGATTTCCCGGATATCTTCTTCAGTTAGTGATGCGGTTGCCTTTTCTTCTATAATCTCTTCAATCATATTTCTTTTTCGATCCTGAAGTTCATTCATTTTTTCCTCGATTGTACCTCGGGCAATGAGCTTAATTACCTGTACCGTATTTTTTTGACCCATCCGGTGAGCACGATCTGCAGCCTGCTCCTCAACCGCTGGGTTCCACCATAAATCATAGAGAATCACTGTATCGGCACCTGTCAAATTCAAACCGGTCCCACCAGCCTTCAGCGAAATCAAGAAAAAGTCCCGCTCCCCCTCATTATATCGATTGCATGTCTCCACTCGTTCCTCAGAAGGCGTTTGCCCATCCAGGTAAAAAAACGGAATGCCCTGGTATGTCAGCTCTTTTCCTATCAGTCCAAGCATTTTTGTAAACTGTGAGAAAATAAGGACTCTTCTGCCGGAAAGTCTTGCTTCTTCGATGATTTTAAGAAGCTGCTCAAATTTGGCTGAACTCCCCTTATACCCATCCACAAACAGGGCGGGATGGCAACAAATTTGCCTTAGTCTCGTCAGGCCAGACAGGATTTTAATCCGATTCTTCCGGATTGTATCTTTATCAAGATGCTTCAGGGTTTTATGGCGAAGCTTTGCAAGATATGCCGCATAAAGCTTTTTTTGTTCAGGCAGCAATTCGGCCGTGTCAATCGACTCTACTTTTTCCGGCAGCTCTCCAAGAACGTCTTCCTTTATCCTCCGCAGTAAAAAGGGGCGGATCCGCCGTGCAATTGTTTTTCTTGGCAAATGGCTGTACTCCTTCAACCCTTTAAAGAGCTCAGGGAATACAACCCGGAAAATAGACCACAATTCTTCTATCGAATTCTCAACAGGAGTACCTGTAAGTGCGAAGCGATGTTCAGCCTGCAACTTTAGCACAGCCTTGGCTGTCTGAGTAACAGGATTCTTGAAGGCTTGCGCTTCATCAAAAAAGATCGTATGGAAGGACAGTTTTTCATACAAATGAATGTCCCTCCGCAAAAGCATATAAGATGTAATGACTACATCCACATCATCGAGTTCTTTAAACAGCTTTGCCCGTTCTTGTTTTTCGCCATCGATGATGAGAGCCTGTATTTCAGGCGCAAATTTCATAAACTCACTGAGCCAATTATACGTCAAAGATGATGGACAAACAATCAATACTGGGAGCTTCCTTTTCTTCAAATCAGGGAGTACAGAGGCAATGTAGGCAATGCTTTGTAACGTCTTTCCTAGTCCCATATCATCTGCAAGGATGCCGCCAAATCCATAGCTAGCGAGAGTTTTCATCCATTGATACCCTTGTTTCTGGTAATCCCGCAAAATCAAATCCAGTTTTTCAGGCAATTTGAATTTATTGCTTCCTGGACGGCTGATTTCAGCTAAAAATTCTTTGAATGATTCCTCCAGCATAAATACAGCTTGATCGTCGACCGAATCAAGGACCTGCATTCCCCGGATCAGCGGAAGGTTCAAGCCCTTTTCTAAGTCCTCATTTTGGATGGGGCCAGCCTTTAAAAAGCGCTGGATTTCTTCAAATTCCCTTGTCTCAAGTGACATCAGGGAACCATTACGCAATCGGAAATATTTCCGTTTTTCCTCCAGTGCTTCCAAAAGCTCGCGAATCTGGCTCTCCGGGACACTGTCCATTTCGAATTTGAACTCCAGCCAGTTGGTCCGCTCTTTTTTCACTTTTACCCTGATTTGCGGACGTGCTGGTTCCCTGAATATCCGATTCCTCACCGCAGTGGTGGCGTATATTTGCACTAGCTTCTGAAGCTTTGGCATCATATGAAACAAAAACTCATACTCAAGATCTTCATTATGCAGGAAATATCCGCCTTCCGTTTTTGCAAAGGAACTCTCTTCCATCATTTCAAGGATTAAATCTTCCTTCTCCGTATCCCTGACCAACAATGAACCTGTCTTTGGTTCCCTGCCCTCAAATGGATTGAGAACGATATTCTCATAGTGAAATTCCAGTCCCGCAAGCAAGCGATTATTTACACGATCAAGGTACAATTTCGCAGTAAGCGATGTTTTCATAAACTGCTTCGAGATATCGCCATTTATTTGGACCTCACCGAGTCTCCTTAAGCCAGGAACCACTTTTTCTACAAAGAAGCCGATTTGATCCCTCGTAACCAGAATCTGTTCAGTACCTGTTGCCAAAATCATCTGTTTTAGCTCAAACAAACGAGCACAATCCGCCGTTTCAAGCTGTGTTACCTGGCCACGATGTAAAACAGACCCATATATGTTCATTACTGTAAGCTGTTTTAATCCCTTTATTTTCAGTCGATAATCCTTTTGCTCTGTTACTTCAAAATTAAATGTTAATGGCAATTTGCCATTAGTTATAGAAAGAGCATCAAATAATTCACTATTATGCTCCAGCTTTACATGCGGAGCCTTTATTAGCAATGGCAGCAATTGGGTCCAGATCGTCGGCGGTATGATTAAATGTTCATCATTGCTCTCTAAGCCATTCGGCATTGAGTCGGAGTCCAATGCAACCTGAATCAACTTTTGTATGATGGCATCTGCTTCATTTTGAAAGCAATGCAGCATTGGATTATATGTGAACAAATTTGAAAGCGAATTTGCTTTCCCTTCTTTTACACACTTTAAGAACCCACTAATGTCCTTTATTTGTAGTGAACCAATCTTCATCGAAATACCAATGATGCTTTGCTTGTCGCCAGCCTCAATAGGCTTTAATAGGAACTCTGCATTTAGCACTTTTCTTGTTTCGAAATGCCGTTGGTACCCGCTGGACCTCCGTGGCTGTTCACTGAAAATAGACAGCAAGCCTTCTGCTAGACCATTGAATGAATCGTCATTATAAGAAGCAGCTGTCGGGTGTTGCTTTTGTTGATCCATCATCGCCAATAAAACAGCTGCGGTATGCTGGCATTCATTTTTCACGGAAGCCAATTTCGGACAAGTGCAAGCTGTGATGAATCCACCATCCTCAACGGTTTTAACAGTGACATGGAATTCATTCGCACCTGTCACGGACGCTTCCACATGTTCATGGTTATATGTTTCAAATTTCACTTTATCTGCACGGAAAAAAGCATCCCCACGCTTGAAGGAAACAGTTCCGCACAAATCTTTTATCATTTTATGGTTCAATTTTATGTCCATGACCTGCTCCCTTCTTAGGATGCTTTAATTTATAAAACTCTTTTCTAATAGGCTCTGTTATACAAGGCTGTTGATTTTCGTTCCAGGCGCTTCGCTTTCCGCGGGGCTGGCACTGAGCCCGCAGGAGTCTACGCACCTTCCACTACAATCAACAGGGTTATAAAAATCACCATTTAGCTTTAACACAGCCTTCTAATAAAGCATGTAGAAATTCATGAAAATACTTTTTGGAATCAATGTTATTAGTGTAGACCTTATCTGAACATTTGTTAAGTATGAATGCACAAAAAAAGCATGAAGAATGACTCCATGCTTTACTTTTAAAATGGAAGAGTAAGCTGCCAGGAAACGCCAAACTTGTCCACGATCCAGCCGAATTTCTTACTAAAGGAATAATCCCCTAATGGCATCAAGGTGCTTCCGCCTTCGGATAATTTATCATAAAGATCATCAATTTCCTGTTCACTGCTGCAGGTCAAAAACATGGAATATGACGGTGTAAAGGTAAACTCATGTGAAATATTGCTGTCTATGCATATGAATTCCTGTCCTTTAAGGGTGAAGGTAGCCTGTATAATACTTCCTTCATTACCAGGTCCTTCTGCACCATATCGTGCAATGCTGGTAATTTCCGAGTCTTCTATTAAGGAAGTATAAAATTTCATCGCTTCTTCAGCATGACCCTCAAACATTAAAAACGGGGTTACTTTCTCCATATTTACCTAACTCCTTTTTCGGTTATTCATCAGATTCTACGAAGTTCCTCAGTGCAGTAAGTTTGTTATCCCAATAAAGTTCAAAAAAGGATAACCATTCTTTTAATTCCTGCAGCGGCTCCGGCTGAAGTGAGAAACGAGTTTCCCTTCCAATCCTCCTGCTCGAAACCAGCCCTGCCTCTGACAGAACAAAAAGATGTTTGTTCACAGCGGTTCGAGTGATAGGTAAGCTATCAGTTATGGAAGCGATCGGCAATTCCTGGTCGGCTAGCAATTTTAATATTTTGCGGCGGGTTGGATCAGCTATTGCCTGAAAGACATCATGCTTTGCCTCAGCGGCACCCATGCTACGCCTCCAGATAGGCAGGAAGCGCTTCTTTCACAATCTTATCCCAGCCACTGTCCATAATACCCTGAACAATTGAATGAGGCTGTCCGAACTCAGTAGCTTTTTCAGGATCCCAGCCAGAATGAATCAGAGTGAATTCCGTTTTTTCATCAATCTGTTTCAGTTCAAATACAAGATGCCAATCCTTTCCCCAATCAAAGCCTAAGCGGTTTGGGGGATCCAATTCAGTTACTTTACAAGGAGAATCTCCGAATGGACCTGCATGAAGAATAAATTCTTTGCCCAGTTCAGGTGAAAATGTATTTGGCATCCACCAGCCAGCAATCCCTTCAGAAGTAGCAACAGCTTTCCATACTTTTTCAATTGGGGCATTGAGTAAAATAGTTTTGCGGATTTCAGGTAATGTTTGCATTCTAAAACCTCCAAATTTTAATAACACCTTTAGTGTCATAATGAGATTGTAACACCTTTTAGTGTTATGTCAATCTAATAACAATATTTTTATCTAAATTCAATTCTCCCCAAAAGGTTTCTATGATAGTTACGCGTTCCTAATTAATAAATCCTCAGTTTGTATGAGAGTAACTCCCATCAATGAAAGATTTCGCAGCGCCATATCCCTTTTTCGATCATTTGCACCAGCAACCGCATCTTCTAAAACGAAAACGGATAAGCCTCTTTTCTTAGCTCCTTTAGCCGTTGCCGTTACACATCCTTCAGCAAACAAGCCTGCAATAAAAATATTTTTTATATTGTTATCTTGAATATAGTCCACTAAAGATGAATTAGAGAAGGCATCACCTTGATTTTTGGCAAAGTAATTATTGTTTACAATCCTAAGTTGTACATTTAATTGTGCACCGGGACTTCCTTTTAAAGAAGCATGGTTGCGAAACCAGTTTGATATAAATTGATTTCTCTCAAATTCGTTTCCAATATAAATAATATGCATTTTTTCATGATTCATATTGCTGATGATTTTATTGGTATTCTCAATCATTGGCTTTACTTGATTCTTTGCAACAGGAAACCTTGCTTCAAGGTCTGTAAAGTCCCTTTGGACATCTAATACGAATAATGTGATTCCATACACATTCACCTCATCTGACTTTTTTATTCGACGCAATCTCAGACATTTCCTTTATTTAGCTAAAATCACAAAGCAATTGATTTTCAGCAGGCACTAGCTTTCCGGAAACTTCAAGTGAGCCTATGCACCTATCATTAGGTGCAAAAATAAAAAAACCCTGAAAAGAAAAAAAGTCCAAATCATTTACGATTTGGACCTCAGAAATTGATATTAAATTTCAATAATAATCGGCAGAATCATCGGCTTTCTTCTTGTCTGCTGGAATATATGCTGGCCAACTGCTTTCTTGATGCCTTGTTTGATTACGTTCCATCTGTATATATTATCTTCCTGCATTTCCGTCACTGTTTTCGAGACAATTCTGTTTACATCTCTCATTAAATCCTCTGAGTTTTTAACAAAGACAAATCCACGCGAGATGGTATCAGGTCCTGAAATTATTTTCCGTTCTGATTTGCTCAGCGTTAACACTATGACGAGCATTCCATCCTCAGACAGCTGTTTCCTGTCCCTAAGGACAATTTCCCCAACATCACCAACGCTTACACCATCAACATACGTATCTCCAGCAGGAATGCTGCGGGTTTGTCTCGCTGTTGAATTTTCAATATCAACGACATCACCATTTTTTATGATAAAAGTATTCCCCTTCTCCACTCCAACAGATTCAGCCAGCAAACGATGGTGATGCAGCATTCTGTACTCCCCATGAATCGGGATGAAATACTTCGGTTTCATCAACGTAAGCATCAGCTTCAAGTCTTCCTGGTAGCCATGGCCAGATACATGCATTCCTGTAGTGCTGCCGGAACCGTATATGACCTTTGCACCTAGTTTAAACAGATTATCGATGATTCGCGATACATCTTTTTCATTTCCTGGAATCGGGGACGCTGCCATGATTACTGTGTCACCAGGGTAAATGGAGACATCGCGGAAATTCCCGGTCGCCAGCCGGGCAAGAGCTGCCATTGGTTCTCCCTGGCTTCCCGTACATAAAATCGCTACCTTTTCAGGATCCAGCTGGTCGACGACCTTTGGCTCAATCAGCATGCCTTCTGGTACATACAAGTATCCGCGTTCGATTGCGACATCTACAACATTCACCATGCTCCGGCCAAGTAATGCAAGCTTTCTGTTGGTCTTGATTGCAGCTTCAACAACCTGCTGTACCCGATTTACATTCGATGCAAAAGTAGAAACAAAGATTTTACCGTCCGCCTTCATAAAGGCTTCTTCCAGATGACCTGCAACCATTCGTTCCGATGGTGTCAATCCTGTCCGTTCTGCGTTTGTGCTTTCTGATAATAAAACCGTTACACCTTCCGTCCCGATTTGGGCCATTTTATGAATCTCAGACTGCTCATCATTTGCTGGTGTCAGGTCAAATTTGAAATCTCCCGTATGTACAACATTTCCCTCTGGTGTGTGGAATACAATTCCCAGGCAATCTGGAATGCTGTGGCTAACTTTGAAAAATGAAACTTTGACCTGGCCGAAATCGAGCTTTGAATCAGAATGAACCTTGATGAGTTCAGTATCTCTTAAAAGCCTATGTTCGCTTAATTTCAGTTCGATTAGTCCTAATGTAAAATCAGTCGCATAAATAGGAACATTTAATTTTTTAAAGAAATATGGAACCCCGCCAATATGGTCCTCATGCCCATGTGTTACTATAAGAGCACGGATTTTTTCTTTATTTTCTTCAAGATAGGTTAATTCAGGGATAATTAAATCAATCCCTAACAAACTTTCATCCGGAAATTTACCACCGCAGTCGACGACAAAAATATCGTCATCATACTGAACAACATACATATTTTTGCCGATTTCATTAATGCCGCCTAAGGCAAATATAGATAAAGTCACTGTCAAATCCTCCTAAACCGAAATGGATTTTGTTAGTGTTTCCAAAGATAATATGGTTTATTTATGGATTTCCCTCCGTTCAGGTGAAAATAACCAATTCCAGAATAAAAAATACACACCCTATCTTAAGGTGTGCGCATTATGAATTATTTTTCAATCCATGTATACATATACTGTTCGTCTTCAATATCTTTCGCTTTCTTAACTGTTTTTAGCGGTTTAAAGGTATCAATCATCACAGCAAGCTCCAACGTCTCCTTCTTGCCTATGCTCGCTTCTGTTTTACCAGGATGCGGGCCATGCGGGATTCCGCTTGGGTGCAGAGTGATCGATCCTTCCTTGATTCCTTTGCGGCTCATGAAATTGCCTTCCACATAGTACAGAAGTTCATCGCTGTTGACGTTGCTGTGGTAGTAAGGTGCCGGAATCGCTTCTGGATGGTAATCGTAAAGCCTCGGTACAAATGAACAAATAACATAATTATGGCCTTCGAATGTCTGATGTACTGGCGGGGGCTGATGGATCCGTCCCGTTATTGGCTCGAAATCCTCGATATTGAAGGCCCATGGATACAGATAGCCATCCCAGCCAACTACATCAAGCGGATGGTGGTTCAAAACGTGGCGGTGAAGATATCCGCGTGTCTTGGTAATGACTTCATGCTCGCCTTTGTCCGCAAATGTTTGAAGCGTCTCAGGTCCACGGATATCACGTTCACAGAACGGGCTATGCTCAAGCAGCTGCCCATATTCATTCCGGTAGCGGCGAGGTGTCGTAATCTGGCTGAACGATTCAACAATCAGAGCCTTGGTGAGTTCCGCAGTATTAGGCACAACTCGATAAATGGTTCCAATCGGAATCACAACATAATCGCCAGGGCGGTAGTCCAATGTTCCAAACATTGTTTCCACCTGTCCCGAACCATGGTGGATGAAAAGCATCTCATCCCCATCACCATTGCGGTAAAACTGCTTCATCGGCTCCGTGATATTCGCAGTTGCAATCAACAGATCATCATTGCCGAGAATATACTCCCTTCCATTGAGGGCATCCCCGGTTTTCGTGATTTGATCGGTTAAAAAATGCCTGTGATTCAAAGATCCCTGCTCTTCATATTCAGGAAGATAACTGCCTATCAATTCACTTTTCGCAACTTCTGTCGGCATATGGTGATGATAAAGGATCGATTGAGATCCAGAGAAGCCTTTCGTTCCCATCACCTGCTCCCTGAAAAGAGAACCATCCTCTTTTTTGAAGATGGTATGCCGTTTCTTCGGGATTTTTCCAAGCTGGCGGTAATACATGAAAACACCTTCCTTCTAATCTTCTATGATTTTATTTTTCAGGACACCAAGTCCTGTAATCTCAAGTTCAACATCGTCCCCTGGCTCAAGCCAGCGGTGCACATCCGTTCCAAGCTCCAGAATGCAGCCAGTCCCGACAGTACCAGATCCGATGACTTCCCCAGGAAAAAGGGTCGTGCCTGCAGAAGCGCGCTCAATCATTTCTCCGAAGGAATAGTAAAGGTCCTTCATATTCCCTTTTGAAAGCACCTTGCCATTTACTCTTGCAGTCATTTCGAGATCATAGCCCTTTTTATCTTTAAGCGATTTAAGTTCATCCTTTGTAATCAAATATGGACCAAAGGACGTCGCAAAGTCCTTCCCTTTTGCAGGGCCCAGTCCAACGGCCATTTCCTTCCTTTGCAAATCGCGAGCACTCCAGTCATTCATGATAAAAAAGCCAAAAATGTGCTGTTCAGCATCCTTAGCCTTGATATTTCGGCCTTCCTTGCCAATGACACAGGCAATTTCAAGCTCATAGTCGAGCCATTCACATGCCTTTGGTCTTCTGACCTCTTCTTCTGGCCCCTTGATTGCAAGGTGGTTGGTAAAATAAAATACAGGAATCTCATACCATTCTGGAATCATCTCCAGGCCGCGGTTCTCACGTGCCGTTTTTACATGCTGTTCAAACGCGTAAAAATCACGTACACTTTTTGGATTGGGCAACGGAGCTTTTAACGAGACATCCTCCAATGGATAAGAGCCGTTCCCCGTTTCAATTAACCCTTTATTTTGTTCGATATATTCCATAAACTTTTCATGATTCTCGATAAAGGCAAGCATATTATCCGGCAGAGTCCCATTTGAGGCTTCATGCATATCCACTGCCATATTTCTCGAATTAATCCATCCTGCACTGACCGAGCCATCTTTTTTCATAAACGTAATGAATTTCATGACATCACCTATTTTCTTTGCAGTTCAAACGTTTTTGCCAGAGGGAGCGTATAAGTAGCACCAGCAAGCCTTCCGACAGGGTTTAATTTTTCTGAGTTGATCCTGCCGCTTTCGTATAAATCGTCATTCACATGGACATGAATCACTTTGCCAATTACCAGGCTTCCGGCACCTGCATGATCTCCGCCGAAATGGAGGACCTGATCCAATTCACATTCGAGATGAACCTGAGATTCCTTGACCCTAGGCGCTTTGACTGCTGCGCTCTTTTCCTTTGTAAGACCTGAGGCTTCGAATTCATCCACTTCTGAAGCGAACTCTGTCGCGCACTCGTTCATCTGCCCAACGAATTCCTCACCGACAATATTGATGACAAATTGCTTTGTCGTTTCAATATTTTTCAACGTATCTTTCTTCGCGCCATCTGTCCCTCTTCTCATCGGCGAAAAGCAGACCATCATCGGATCGGCACTGATCGCAGTAAAAAAACTGAATGGAGCAAGATTGGCATTGCCGTTCTCATCCAGGCTTGATACGAAAGCAATCGGCCGAGGAAGAATTGAGCCTTGCAGCAGTTTATACGCGTCTCTCCATTCAAGGGAGTCCGTTTTGATTTCCAAAGCCTACACCGCCCTTTCATGAAAAAGCTGGCCGACAACTTGCAATATGAATTCATGATCCTCACGAGTTCCGAGCGTAATCCGGAACGCTTCCTGATAGCCAGGCAGCTGCATCTGGCGGACAAGTATGCCATTTTCGGTAAGTTTCTGGATAACTGGTTTGTTCGTGAACGCATATAAAAAGTTCGATTGTGATGGGAAACTGTCAATTTCCAGCTCCTTGAATTTAGCGCTCAAAAAGTCTCTTTCAATGCTATTTTTAGCTGAGCATTCTTTTACAAAAATCTGGTCTTCAAGAGCTGCATGAGCTGCTGCCTGCGCCAGCTGGTTCACATTGAAAACATCTCGTACTTTATGAAGTTCCTTTGCGACTTCTTCATGCATGATTCCATAGCCGATGCGAAGACTTGCAAGACCATAAATTTTCGAAAAAGTCCTGAGGATCACAAGGTTTTCATATTGACCCAGCAGCGACATCGTATCTAGATAGTCTTTTGAATCTGCATATTCGAAATAGGCTTCATCCATGATGATTAGAACATTAGAAGGAACACTGTCGATAAAAGTCAACAGCTCCTGTTTGGCCACGATCGTTCCAGTTGGGTTATTCGGATTGCAGACAAATACCAATTTTGTTTTTTCAGTGATTGCTACTAGCATTTTTTCAAGATCATGCCTGCCGTTTATCATTGGCACGGTGACAGCCTTGCCGCCTTCGATCAACACATTCGTTTTATAACGCGGGAAAGTCACCTCAGCCATTACGGCTTCATCATTTTTATCGATATACGCTCTTGTAAGCAGTCTAAGGATTTCCTCGGAACCATTTGATACAAGAAAATGCTTAGATTCTATTTGATAATGTGAGGATAATTTCTCAACTACCTTCGAGGTCACTCCATCCGGATACAAGCAAAGATTCGCTGTTTCTTGAATGATTGCCTGTCGGACCAATGGTGAAGTACCATACACATTCTCGTTATCGGATAACTTTCTTACTGTGGTGATTCCATATTGCTCTTTGATTTCCTCTATTGTCTGGCCGAGGGCATATGGTGTAATTCCTTCTAGTTCTGCTCGTGCACTTACATTCATGTTAATCCCCCTAATTTGATAGCACTCTATAATAAGACGAAAAGGGAGCGATTGCCCCCTTTTGTACCGGCTTTAAAGGTTGCCGCGTCTTTCTTGTTCACGCTCGATTGATTCAAATAGGGCTTTGAAGTTTCCTTCACCAAATCCTCGTGCGCCTTTACGCTGGATGATTTCAATGAACAATGTTGGACGGTCGACGATTGGCTTAGTGAAAATTTGCAGCAGATAGCCTTCATCGTCACGGTCTACTAAAATGCTAAGCTCTTTAAGCTTATCTATTTCTTCATCAATTTTTCCAACGCGCTCTGACAGCATTTCGTAATAAGAATCAGGAGTGCTTAGGAATTCTACGCCGTTTTTGCGCAGAGTAGCTACTGTGCTGACGATATCCTCAGTCAGGATCGCCAGGTGCTGAACACCAGGGCCGTTATAGAACTCAAGATATTCCTGGATCTGTGACTTGCGCTTTCCTTCAGCTGGCTCATTGATTGGGAATTTGATTCTTCCGCCGTTGTGCATAACCTTAGACATAAGTGCTGAATATTCAGTCACAATATCCTTATCTGTGAAGTGCTTCATTTCCTTAAAGCCCATGACATTTGCATAATAGTTAACCCATTCTTCCATTCTCTCAACATTGCCAACAACATGATCAATGCCGATGAAGCCAGCATCCTCGAAAGGTACATTCGATTCATGCTCTACGAATCCTGGCATGAAAAATCCTTTGTAATCTTTTCTTTCAACAAGCGTATGGATCGTGTCACCATAAGTTCCGATGATCGCCTTTTTCAAAGTGCCATGCTCATCTGAAAGCTCATGCGGTGGCTGGATTTCAATCGCGCCTCGGCTAATTGCAGATTGATAAGCCTTTTCAACATCATCAACTGCCAACGCAATATCCTTAACACCGTCGCCATGAGTTTTTACAAACTGAGCAACACGAGTGGAGTCACTATATGTGCCCGTCACCACAAGGCGAATTTTACGCTGCTGAAGAACATACGAAGTCGTTTCACGATTGCCCGTTTCAAGCCCTGAATAACCTACTACCTTGAAGCCAAAAGCTGTCTGGAAAAAGTGAGCCGTCTGTTTTGCATTTCCTACATAAAGTTCTAGATAATCTACATCCTTAACAGGAAAAAAATCTTCATTCGTTTGGCCAGAAACCATTACTTTCTCTTGCATCCTAAAACCTCCAAATAAAATATTTATAATATTAAAAATTATTTTACATTAACTATTACCATGCTCTCAAGAACACGATGTAAAGCTATAATGCTTTTACGTGGTGAAGGAATCTTATCATAGGTGACAAGATCGACCATGAATCAGGTAAACGACAGCTTAATATTTAATAGTTTCATTATTGAGATTTTGAAGAAAAAAATACTTTGCAACTATAAATCTATCTTTTATTTTTAACATTTTAGTTAAGTAGAGCTTTTTTTCACCTGGATCCTAGATAATATTTGATTTATTACCAGTAGATTTCGATTTATCACCAGTAAGATCAATTTTATTACCAGTAAGAACGGATTTATTACCAGTAGAAACGAATTTATTACTTGTTGAGCTGTTTTTAAATAGTTGGATCTTTTTTATAAATTGAGATGACTAGTTGGACTGCCAAATCCCAGCCGAAAACCTGCACAAGGGCAGTCCCTAAAAACCTAGCTCTACACCTTCACCTTCTGCTTCTTCGGCACGCTGTGAATCGCTTCCCCTTTAAACGCCTCTACAGCCTCAAGCAATGCTTCATTTATGCTGGGATGCGGGTATGACGGGAACTTTATATCCTCATCACGCGCTGCCATCTCCAAAGCCTGGATCCCGTTTGAAATCGATTCAACTGCACCATGGCCAATCAAATGGACGCCTAACAGCAAATCGCTTTCCTTATCAAAGACTACCTTTACAAGGCCTTCTTTTTTACCAAGAATCGTCGCGAACCCGTTGGCAGACATTGAAAATTCACCAACGCCAACTTCATATCCTTGCAGCTCAGCCTCCTGTTCCGTTAACCCAGCACAGGCAATCGGCGGTCGCGTCCGTGCAATATGTGGAATAAAAGTAAGGTCAAATTCACTAGGTCTGCCGCAAATTGTCTCCGCAGCCACCTTGCCTTGTTTAATTGCCTTAACTGCAAGCTGTGGTCCTTCTGTTATATCGCCAATTGCAAAGATTCTCTCAATCGAAGTCCGGCCTGTTTGGTCTGTTAAAATAAAACCGTCTGCGGACCTTTTCATTCCAAGCCTGTCTAAACCCAAGTGATCGATTTGAGGCTTGACCCCAAGAGAATAAAACAAATGACTGCCTTCAACCGTTTTATGACCCTTTGATCCTTCAAGGTTAACCGTAACAGCCTCTTCTGTTAATTTGACTCCAACAAACGAGAAGCCTTTAACAATTGAGATACCTGACTTCTTTAACACTCTGTTCAATTCTCTATTAATGCTTGCGTCGAATGAAAAATCCTCTTTTCCTTCATTTAAAACGAGTGTGACGTCTGAACCAAATGCCTGGAACGCCATCGCCATTTCCAATGCGATACTGTCATTTCCAATCACAATGAAGTTTTCCGGTACTTCAGCGAGATCGGCGATGGACCAGATATCAATTATTCTCTCATCAGTACCTGGTACACCGTCCAATTTTACTGGAGTACCTCCAGTTGCGATGATGGCTTCATTGAATCGAAAAACCTCATAGCTGTCTTCATTTTCAACCCCGATTTTATCATCCGTTAGGAAAAAGGCGCTGCCCTTCACCATTTCAATTTTATTCGCCTTACATAATGCTTCGACTCCATCACGAAGCTGCTTGACGACTTGATCTTTATAGCCTCGAAGCTTTTGAATCTCAAAATGCAGCCCGGAAGATTCAATACCAAGCATCGCATCTTGCTTGGCAGCCATTAGCCTTTCAGCGCCATGGGCCATCACCTTCGAAGGTATACAGCCCTTATTCAAACAAATGCCGCCAAGCTGGTCTCTTTCTATTAAAGTGACATCTTTTCCAAGCTGCGCTGCCCTGATTGCCGCATGATATCCGCCAGGTCCGCCGCCAATGATGACTAGATCTTTTTCATGTGCAAGTTCACCCACGACCATTTACATCAACTCCAGCAGCATCATTTTCGGATTCTCAATCAACCGGGCAAAACGGTTTGTAAAAGCAACAGCTGTCGCGCCATCCGCTACCCGGTGATCAAACGCCATTGATAGATTCATAATTGAACGGATCACTATTTCATCCTGCTCAGTCACAACCGGCCGTTTCTTCGTTTTATGGAAGGAAACGAGAGCTGTCTGAGGATGCTGGATAATCGGTGTCGCCCCAATGCTTCCGCCAAGCGGTCCCACATTGCTGATCGTAAAGGTTCCACCAGAAATATCCTTGACCGTAAGCTTGTCGTCTAATGCAAGCCTTGTCAGCCTCTTCATTTCTTCATGGATTTGCTTTACATTTTTCTGCTCAACATTTCTTATGACTGGAACGATCAGTCCATCAGGGGTATCGACCGCGATTCCGATATGGTGCTCACGCAAAAGCAGGATGCTTTCGTTTTCTTCATCAAGCTGTGCATTGAAAACCGGAAATTCCTTTAACCCAATTGACAAGGCTTTGATAAAAAAAGCGGTGGCAGAAATCGATTTGCCTACATCCTTAAGTTCCTGCCTGAAGCTGATCAGCTCACTTACATCGATTTCTTCAAAATGAGTGCAATGCGGAATCGTGTAAAGCGATTGGACCATCTTTTTTGCAATCTGCTTCCTGCGGCCTCTAAAAGGCAATATATCTGAATGCGTTGCTCCTGAATGCTTCGGAACCTCATTCCGAGCCAGTTCAGAACCACCTTCCGAGTCATTCAGAACCTTTGCTTCGGAACCATGTTCTGAAACCTTCGGAACGTTTAATTCAGAAGCAGCTTCCGAATGGTTCGCAACCTTTGAATCTCTTCTTTTAATAAAAGTAAAGATGTCTTCATCAACAATTCGCCCGGCAGGTCCTGAACCGGCAACATCTAATATATTGACGTTATTTTCCCGGGCAATTTTCCTCGTATATGGTGATGCTAAAATACGATTCGGCTTCTTGCTATCACCTTCTGGTAACACACCATTCATAGGCCGATTGTGCAAATTCAGTCCTTGCTTGGGCTGAGCTTCTGCTTTGATATGGCTATCCTTCAAATCAAGCTTTTCGACAGAGGTTTCTGCATCGTTTGAAGGCATATCCTCCATAATCAATAGTGTGGTTCCAACCTTTACGGTTTCACCTGGGCTTAAAAGGATTTGTTTTACAATTCCTGATTTAGGAGCAGGGATTTCTGCGGTCATTTTATCTGTCTGAACCTCAACCAATGGGTCATCAGCCTTAACAAAATCACCAGCTTTAACGAGGTAACAGTTAATATCCGCTTCCGTCATCCCTTCCCCAATATCATGGAGCTTAACTTCAACCATTGGCACGCCTCCTAAAACTTCATCACTTTCTCAATTGCAGCTGCGACTCTTTTCGGGGTCGGCAGATAATGGTCTTCGAATCCAAAGTAAGGCACGGGCGTATCATAGCCGGTCACCCGTTCTGCAGGAGCTTTTTGATAAAGGAAAGCTTCATCATTAATCAGGGAAATCAGGTCGCTGCCTGTTCCTCCGGTCGCGTGTGCTTCATGGACAATGACTGTGCGACCTGTCTTTTGGACAGACTCAATGACCAGATCTTTATCAATTGGATAAAGAGTCCTTAAATCAAGCACTTCACAGTCGATCCCTTTATTTTTCATATCTTCAGCTGCCTTCATGGCAACAGGTATCATTGCTCCCCATGCGATGACGGTGACATCTTCTCCTTCGGTAAGCTTCTTGCCCTTCCCGATTTCCACGATGTACTTGCCCTCAGGTACCTCATCCCTTGAAGAGCGGTAGCTCCTCATCGGTTCAAGGAACAAAACTGGATCTGGATCTTCAATTGCGGCAATCATCAAACCCTTTGCATCATAAGCATTGGATGGACAAACAACCTTCATGCCTGGCATATGTGTAAAAAGAGATTCGGTGCTGTCACAGTGGATTTCCGGTGCGCGAACTCCGGCGCCATAAGGAGCACGGATTACCATTGGCACCGTAAAATGGCCCAATGTCCGCATTCTCAATCTAGATGCATGAGTCATAATCTGTTCGTACGCCGGATAGATGAATCCAAGGAACTGGATTTCAACTACGGGACGGAAACCATTTACCGCCATGCCGATTGCTGCTCCGACAAATCCTGCTTCACTTAAAGGAGTATCGACAACACGGTCTTCTCCGTATTTATCCTGAAGTCCGTCAGTTGCACGGAACACTCCTCCATTTTTTCCGATGTCCTCTCCAAGTAAAATGACATCCTTGCTTTCTGCAAGCATCGTATCAAGACCATCTGTTATCGCCTGAACAAGTGTCAATGTCTTTGTTTGAACAGCTGTATTCATTGCGCCTCACCCCCGATTAGCTCAAGGTATTCCCGCTTTTGCTTCTCAATCGTCCATGTCGGTTTTTCGAATACATAATCAAAAATCACTGCAGGATCAGCTGACGGGAAGTCCTCCATTTCCTGGACAGCAGCATCAATTTCTGCACTCGCTTCCGCTTCGATACCCTTAACCCATGCTTCATCATATATGCCTTCATTTTTCATCCAGCGTTCAAGTCGAAGTAAAGGGTCTGTTTCCATCCGCCTAACTGCACTGTCTCCCTGGTCTCGATATTTTGTTGGATCATCCGCTGTCGTGTGGGCCCCATATCTCCACGTCACCGATTCAATCAATGTAGGACCTTCCCCGCTACGGGCACGTTCAAGTGCTCTCTCTGTTTCAAGATAAACAGCAAATACATCATTCCCATCAATCCTTACACCCGGGATATCATAAGCAATCGCCTTTTGGGCAATCGTCGCGGAATTCATCTGCTTGCTGATTGGGACCGAAATCGCATACTGATTATTCTGGTTAAAATAAACAACCGGAGACTTAAAGACGCTTGCGAAATTCAAGCCTTCATGAAAATCGCCCTCGGATGTTGCACCATCGCCAAAATAGCAGATTGCGGCATTCTTCGTTCCCTTTTGTTTTTCTGCAAACGCTGCACCCGCAGCATGCGGGATCTGCGTTGCGATCGGTATAGCGGGAGGGAAAATCTTTTTCCCATCCGGCGGCACGCAGCCTTCATTCCGTCCATTCCAGAACAATAAAATGTTTCTTAGTGAATGGCCAAATACCATCGCCGCGCCGTGGTCGCGGTATGTCGGGAACATCCAGTCATCACCTTTCAGCGCAAGGGCTGTACCCACCTGAGAAGCCTCCTGGCCTTCAAATGGAGCGTACGTCCCAATTCTTCCTTGGCGTTGCAGGCTGATCGATTTTCGGTCAAACATACGGATCCTGACCATTTCTGAAAAGAATTTCTTAACTCGTTCCTCTGTAACAAAATATTTATGTTCCTCGGACACGATATTTCCGTTTTGATCCATTACCTGAAAAATCGGAAAATGTTTATCCATCAGATCACCCTTTTATAAAGTCAATTTTAAAAATACTATGAATCTATTACATTCTCACTGCCCATTTTGGACGTTTCATATGAGAGAAAAAGCTATTGCGTCGCGTTCTTGCCTCAATCCTGTTTTCACAGAACTTATTAGCCGCTTCTACTGTTGTGATTCCTTCACGTTCAGCCTGGCTGTATATATTCAATAGAGAATTATAGATCGCTTTTGTCTTTTTCAGGACACGCTCTTTATTAGGCGTATAGAGTTCATCGGCTACCTGGATCAAGCCCCCGGCATTGACGATATAGTCTGGAGCATAAAGAATCCCTTTTTCCTGAAGAACAAGGCCGTGTCGCACTTCCTTCAGCTGATTATTTGCAGATCCTACAACTGCTTTGACTTGAAGCTGCGGGATTGTATCATCATTTATAATTCCCCCCATTGCACATGGAATGAATATATCAGCTGGCTGGGAGTAAATTTCATCACTGCCTACTACTTTGATTCCTGCACCCATTTCCCCGGCTTTCATCACAATCTGGTCGATTGCCTTCTGGTTGATATCTGTCACAAATAGATCGGCACCATTCTCAAGCAGGTATTCTGCAACTTTGTAGCCAACCTTCCCTAAACCCTGAATCGCGTAGGCTTTTCCAGATAAATCGTCTGTTCCCCAAAGTGCTTTGCTGGTTGCCTGCAATCCATATATAACGCCCTGTGCGGTCGGAACGGAAGAATCCCCGCTGCCTCCATATACTTCATCCACACCTACGATGCAGTTTGTTTCCTTTAATGCGTGTACAAAATCTTCTGGATCGGTTCCCATGTCCGTGCCTGTATAGAAACGGCCCTGGATCGATTCAACAAATTGTCCAAATGCCCTGAATAGCTCCGGACTCTTATCCTTGGCAGGGTCACCGATAATCACCGCTTTACCTCCGCCAAAATCTACATCTGCAGCTGCACATTTATAGGTCATTCCCTTTGAAAGTCGCAGCACATCTTCTAATGCATCATCGACTGTTTTGTAAGGATACATCCGGCATCCGCCTAAGGCAGGTCCTAATCTTGTACTGTGAATCGCAATAATCGCCTTTAACCCTGTTGCTTCATCATTACAAAATACAACTTGCTCGTGCTCCCTGATTTGTTCAAACATATCCATTTCTCTTTCCCCCTTTATTCCGTTAAACCGTGTTAGCGCTTTCATTTTAGCGCAAAAATTTTTGGCTTCATGTTAACAATTCAGTTATTTTCGTTTTCGGAAGGATGACTTGCTTCACTTCTCCAACCCCAACGAGCCGACCACTGCTTTCAGCCTTCACGTTCGTGATAATGAGATTCGTATGCACATCAGTAACAGTCGCAGTAATCAACACCTCTGCACCTTCAATGCATGGGGCAATATGCTTCACAGTAACCGCTCCGCCCATCCCTTCTTCATGATCTTCCAAAAACGGAAGGATAATTTTTCTTGAGACCCATTCCATGTGATAGACCATTGATACTGTAGAGTATACCGGGTGAATAAGTTTTCCTTCAAAGCTGGCAAACATTTCGGGTGTAACGATGACATTGATGGTGGCCGATTGCCCTGCTGTTAAGCCATCGTGCATCATATCCCACCTTTCCAAGTTGTAAATATGTATAACGTTTATTTAACGTTATCATAACATTTCGTTAAATAAACGGTCAATAAATTGTAAGAAATTTTGGTATTTTCTCAAAAGTAATCGTGATATAATTTTCTCCCTTTTCACGGAAAGTGCAAAAAAAGGACCAAGCAGCCATATAGCTGCTTGATCCTTCATCTGTTAACTGAGCAATGCCCGGTCGCTTGCCATCTTAGTTCCGCGAATGCGCTGGAATTCATTGAGCAAGTCTTCGATTGTCAGCTTTGCCTTTTGTTCCTCATTCACTTCAAAGATAATCTGTCCTTTGTCCATCATAATCAGTCTATTGCCAAGATCCAATGCTTGCTGCATATTGTGCGTGACCATCAGTGTCGTTAAATGGTATTTGTCGACAATTTCTTTTGTTAAATTCGTGATCAGCTCAGCACGGGATGGATCAAGGGCAGCAGTATGCTCATCAAGCAAGAGAATCGATGGCTCTGTGAATGTCGCCATCAGCAGTGACAAAGCCTGCCGCTCTCCTCCAGACAATAATCCTACTTTAGCATTCAGCCTATTTTCAAGACCGAGGTGCAGTGATTCCAGTACTTCTTTGAATAGTTCACGGCGCTTTTTCGTCACACCCGGCACGAGTGAACGGCGCTTGTTTCTTGAATAAGCAATTGCGAGGTTCTCCTCAATTGTCATGCTTGGTGCGGTTCCAGCCATCGGATCCTGGAATACACGGCCAATCATTTTTGAGCGATTGTACTCAGACATATACGTGACATCTCTTCCGTCCAGTGATACTTGCCCATGATCAGGCAGCATCACGCCGGAAATGATATTCATCAACGTTGATTTGCCGGCACCGTTACTTCCGATTACCGTAACAAAATCCCCTTTTTTCAAAGTGAGATTGATATTATCAAGGGCAATCTTTTCGTCTGGCGTACCCTCGTTAAAGACTCTATGAATCTGATTTAAGTGCAGCACCAGCCTCACCCTTTCCTTCAGAAGGCAAGTTTACCATTTGCAAGCCTTCAAGCTGCCTTTTGACCTTCCGTTTTTTCTCTTTGTAGCTATCAATCATTTTAGGTGCAGTCAACGCAAGGATAACAATGACTGCTGTAATCAGCTTCATATCTCCTGGCTCAAGGAATTCTACCCTTAGTGCCAGCGTTACAACGATTCGGTAAATGATCGAACCACCGATGACAGCCAGTGTAGTCCTCGCAATCGATTTTGTCCCAAAAAGTGCCTCACCAATAATAACAGAAGCAAGACCTATGATGATCATCCCAATTCCCATCCCAACATCCGCGAAGCCGCCTTGCTGGGCAATCAATGCTCCAGAAAAAGCAACCATCGCATTCGAAAGGCCAAGGCCGAGAATAATCATTAAGTTCGTATTGGAAGAAAAGCTCCGGATCATCCTTTTGTTATCTCCTGTAGCACGAATAGCCAAACCGATTTCAGTCTTTAGGAATGCATCGGTAATGAATTTTAGAGCAAAAGTTACAATCACCATGAACAAAAGGATTCCCCAGGTTCTTGGGAGGCTGTCACCAAGTCCAGCTGCTGTCAGGATACCGTTGAAAAATGAATCAATGCCTGTTTTATCGAAGAAGTCTCTTACAGCAGTCATTGCAGTATCTGTATTTAACAAAGGCACATTCGATTTACCCATAATTCTGAGATTGATAGAATACAAGGCAATCATCATCAGGATACCTGACAATAGTGCGTTGACCTTTCCGACTGTATGGATAATCCCCGTTAAACAACCAGCGATGAACCCTGCAATCAGCGCGGTCATTGTCGCAACAAATGGATTTACTCCGTTCACGATCATAATGGCGGCAACCGCAGCTCCTGTTACGAAACTGCCGTCAACCGTCAAATCTGGAAAATCTAGTACCCGAAAGGATAAATATACGCCGAGAGCCATGATCGCATAAATGATACCTGACTCAAATGCTCCGAATATTGCAGTAAACAAGATGTATCATCCTTTCTCTTATTCTTCGTAAAATTCAGCGTTTTCTCCCCAAGATTCCTTCACTTCGACGCCTTGTTCCTTAGCTGCTTTTTTGTTGATTGTCAGTGTCAAAGAATCAGGAAGCTCAACAGGAATTTCAGATGCTTTCTTTTTGCCTGATAAAATTTCTGCAGCCATCAGCCCTGATTGGTAACCGATGTCGTAGTAGTTAAATCCGCTTGCAGCAACCGCTCCTCGCTTCATGGAATCAAGTTCTCCTACGAATAAAGGAATCTTCTTTCCATTCGCAACAGAAATGACTGATTCAAGAGCAGAAACGACTGTGTTGTCAGTCGGTACATAAATCGCATCGACTCGGCCAACGAGAGATTCAGCTGCCTGTTTTACTTCAGCAGATGTTGAAATGGACGCTTCCACTACCTTCGCACCATTTGCTTCAGCCAGTTTTTTGACTTCTTTCAGCTGAACTTCAGAGTTTTGCTCACCAGCATTGTAGATGACGCCGATCTTCTTCGCCCCGACTTCCTTTGTCATAAAATCAATCGTCTTTTTAGTTGCTTCAGGGTGATTATCAGTCGTACCAGTAATGTTGTCGCCAGGCTTATCAAATGATTCGACAAGGCCTGCACCTACAGGATCCGTTACCGAAGTAAAGATAATAGGAATATCTTTTGTTGCATTAAGTGCTGCAACTGCACTTGGAGTTGCGTTGGCAAAAATAAGGTCTACTTTGTCGCCAACAAAGTTGTTTGCAATCGTTGCTGTATTGTTCATATCAGCCTGTGCATTCTGGAAGTCATACTTCACATTGTCGCCCTCTTTGAACCCCTTATCTTCAAGCGCTTTTTTAAACCCTTCTGTTGCAGCATCAAGTGATGGATGCTCTGCAAATTGCGTCAATCCAATCTTGTACTGCTTTTTGTCAGAAGCGCCGTTTGATGCTTCCTTTCCTCCGCATCCAGCCATTAATAGAGCACTGGCAAGGACAAGAGAAATAGCTTTAACTGATTTTTTCATAAAGATCCCCCTTGATATTTTTATAAACCGGCAATAACTACTATGTAGACTTAAAACTTGCAGGCAGCCGGAACGCACCAATTTTGAAACAGTAATTGTACTAAACTTGTAAAGTTTTTTGAAAACGATTTCAAAACGTATGATATTCACTATAGATACCGTAAATATAACGTTATATTAACACCAGGTAAAAATAGTGTCAATAATATTCCGAACATTTAGTATGTTTAGATTTTTAATTATTAATTAAACCATCACTTTGCTGAACTAGCAATATGTTTTACGAAAATAATAAAAATTTTTCCATAGACAATAAAAGCACGCCCCTTTTCGAAGCATGCTTGATCATTCATATTAACTCTAGTGAAATTCGCAGACGTTCCTGCGCCTCTTTAACCATACGATCCAGCAGTTCCTGAACAGTAGGAATATCGGAAACCAAACCAGAGACCTGTCCGCCATTCATGAAACCTCGTTCTGTATTCCCTTCGAACGCTCCTTTTTTATGCAGTTCTTCCGAAGTCAGCTCAGCAAACTCATCTGCGGTGATTCCCTGCTTTTCAGCCTCAAGCAGCTTCTCTGCGTATGGTGTATTCAACAGTCTGCGGATTCTTCCAACAGACCTCCCCACAATGACCGTTTCATGATCGGTTGCCTGCAATAATTTTTGCTTATAGGCTTCATGAAATGGAGCTTCCCTGGTAGCGATAAATCTTGTTCCCATTTGCACCCCAGAAGCGCCCAATGCCAGCATGGCAGCAAGACCTTTGCCGTCCCCTATCCCTCCAGCTGCAGCAACAGGTATATTGACTTGTTCGACAATCTGCGGAATAAGTGCAAGAGTAGTAGTTTCAAGATTTGAATTGATGCCTGCTGCCTCATATCCCTCCGCTACTAAAAGATCTGCTCCGGCCCCTTCCGCTTTCTTTGCCTGTTTTACTGAAGCCACAACGGCAATCACTTTTATACCAGCTTCATGCAGTTTTGGAATAAAAGGCGCAGGATTGCCTGCGGAAAGAGTTACCACAGAAACCTGATGTTTGACAGCAAGTCTCAACACTTCCACCGCATTGGGAGATACACTTAATGCCACATTCACAGAAAATGGCTTGGATGTCTTGGCTTTTGTTTCAACTATTATCTTTTCCACCTCATCGGCAGACATCGTTCCAGCACCTATCGTACCAAGACCTCCCGCCTCTGAAACAGCAGCGGTTAAAGCAGCATTGCTGATATTCCCCATTCCACCCTGGATGATTGGATATTTTATGCCCAGAACAGAAGTAATCCCATTCACAAAAATTCCCCCTTCGTTATAATAATGTTATACTAATTTTAAAATTAAGACAATTAAGAAAAGCGAAAGCGCCTTGAATAAAGGAACGTCGACTAAACGCCACGTCCTGTGGCAACATCGACGCCAGCCCATCCTAGGCAAGTCCGATAGGCATAAGACGGCTCTCACAAGAAATCCTGATTTCTGTAGAGAGACGGCTTATGACCCGAGCTGCTCAAAGCTAACGCTTCTCGCAAGATACTCGCAGAAGCAAACTCAGGGTGAAAACTGGCTAGGCGCTGCAGCTAGACAATAAGGAAAAGGAGTGGTTACATGATTCTTTCTTATCTGGATAAAAAACCTTCAGTCGATGAAACTGTGTTCCAGGCACCAGGGAGCTATATTATTGGCGACGTGAAAATTGGCAGAAATTCAAGTGTCTGGTTCAATGCTGTTTTGCGCGGAGATGAGGATACGATTACTATCGGAGAAAGCTGCAGCATTCAGGACAATGTAACTTGCCACTTGTATGAAGGTTCGCCTCTGGTCATTGAAGATGAAGTGACCGTTGGGCACAACGCCATTCTTCATGGCTGCACCATCAGAAAAAGATGTATCATTGGCATGGGCTCGACAATTCTTGATGGCGCTGAAATTGGCGAGGAATGTATCATCGGAGCAAATACTCTGATACCCGCAGGGAAGAAAATCCCCCCGCGCTCCTTAGTGGTTGGAGCACCTGGAAAGGTCGTCAGGGAAATTGGCGAAAAAGATCTGGAGTTGATTCAGTTATCGATCGATACATATGTCCAAAAGGGCAAGGAATACCGAGAGCACTTAAAGAGTGTTTAGGTTATCTCGTTACATAAGAGCCTGAAGAAATTTCAGGCTTTTTTTTATGATTCAACCGGCACCCAAATTTCCATCTCGTATTCCGGCAAGTCTTCCTTCCCAAACATCATAGCTTCTACAACCTCTATTTCAGGCATTCCTTTCTTAATCTTGTATCCTTCACGGTCAAATGTTTGCCATAGTTGACCGTATGTACTCGGTATTTCTGCAGATGGGCCAGTATGTTTGAACACTACATATTTATGTTCTGGAAATGTATGCAGAGTCATTCCGCTTTCGACTTTATAATAATCAACTTCTGCCAATTCAAGACCACAAGTATAATAATAATCATCGCTCCTTGGCGGCAGGCAAACTCCAACAATCTTATTTGCCTTCTCATCTTTAATAAACCTGGCAGCTTTTCCCCATAAATCTGGAATAGGATAATCCATTTCAGCTCCCCACTTGCCCGCCGCACTGTAGCCGACAAGAACAAACGCATTTTTCGTTACTTCTCTGAATTCCATTAAACATCCACCTTTTAAAATTATTTACATATCTATACTTCTTCACCGAACGTACATTCTCCTGTTTTGATGAAAAAAATAGACTTTCGTCAGGTCTTAACCTTCTACTAGTTTTATATAGGCATTTTCTTCCCCATCGACAATTGCGATATAAAACGGAGCATCCGTTTCATATATTTTTGTTCCAACCGGAAGTTTACTAGCAGTGCTTTCTTTAAAACGCCATGAATCCGATGTTTGTTTGATGATTTCACCAACCTGTTCACCTAATTCATATTCCTGCTGCTTTACCCATTCTACATTCTCAGCATTGGAAAAAACGTAACCATCCATGACGAAAATGTCCGCATCTGGGTTGTCAGTCAGGATGTCCTGAGCTGACGGATTACCATTAAACGCATCACCAGGCCAATTTACATCGTTACAGCCTGAAATTAGGAAAAGTATAAATATGAGCGATAAAACTTTTTTCATTCTTCACTCCTCCTTTTTCGATTTTATATATTCGTTTTATATATATCTTTTTCCTTTGGCGAGTATATCTTTAATGACCATTTTGGAGTGTTGTAGGTATGTAGATCAGTCAAAACTCAAACCAACTCGGTACGGATTTTTCTCTTATAATTGTTTTGGTAGCTCATCCCATAACAATTCGAACCCCGATTTTTCTCTTTCATTTGTTCTCGGACCCCTTCCCATAACAACTCGAACCCCGGTTTTTCTCTTTCAATTGTTCTCGGACCCCTATTTTGCCGTTTCAATTGTTCTCGTACCCTTCCATAACGGCTCATCTTCTTATTTTTCTCTCTGGTTTGTTATCATTCTTATTCCATTACACCCATCACATCTTCCCCTTTATCAAAAAAAGGACTATTACGATTTTGCCTGTAAAAAAAAGAGACACAACCCTAGCAGGTTTATGCCTCTACCAATTATTCCATGATATACGGATGGTCCATAACATCATAATCAACAGCTTTGTGCTTAATTTCATTGCCTTCTTTAAAGACGGACTCGAAGAACCGGGATGCGGGCTCCGCCAGCTCCTTGTAGTATTCGCTGAATAGTGAGGCCGCATGGCTTCCAAGCCATTTTTCAGGCAATAGCTCTTCTGGCAGTCCTGGATCGAAGAACAGGAACTTTCTGTATTCATGGACGAGCTTTGTCCGCTCTACGAAGCATTCTGCGTCTGACATGCTTCCCTTTTGTATTTTGTTTTTATCGATGATGTATTTCTGGCTGTATTCACTGATGAAATCCTGATACTTTGCATTGATTTCGTGTAAATCCCAGCTTTTTTCTACCAATCTCTGATTTTCATGGGGACCATTGTACTCGGCCACAAAGAAATCAACGTACTGTTTAATCTCGTATTTTTCAATCAAATCATTTACTTGCCTTTCGAGATTGTTGGCGGATATCCAAAAGCTGTTTGACATTGAACCAAATCCGCTCCAGATTAATTCCTTCCGCAGCTCGTCTCGGACATTCCGGATTTCCTCAGGAATCGTATACATCAGGATTCTCCATTTGCCATCCCACTCTTCAGGCTTCAGCTTAAAGATACGCTTACCCGCTTCATCAATTCTTTTTTGGCCACGTGGAGTCAGCGAGTAATAGCTCTTGTTGCCAATCTTCTCAGCCTGGACCCATCCTTGCTTGTTCATCCTGGAAATGGCGGCTCTGACAGACTGATCGTTGTGCCCAAATTCATTAAGCAGCCGAATCAAGCTGCCAATCCAAATCTTGCTCCCATAATGGGATATATAGTCACCATATAGTGTAAAAATCATTGATCTAGTATTCAAGCTTCTGTCATCCTCATTTTTTTAGTTGAACGGATAAAATCCGTTATAGAACATTTTACAGTATTATCATTATTTTGCAAAAACAATTTGCTTAAATAGCAAAAATCCATAGGAAATTTTCCCTATGGATTTTTTTATTCTGCTGTAAAAACTGGCTTGCGTTTTTCACTGAAAGCATTTAATGCTTCGACACGGTCCTTTGTTGGAATTGTTACTTCATAGGCCTTTGACTCAATTGCAAGCCCAGTCTGCAGATCAGTGCTGCTGCCATGCTGGATCGCATACTTCGCCTGTCTTACTGCTATGGGTGCATTCTGGAGGATTTCCTCCGCTAGTTCCTTACAAGCTGGCATAACGTTTTCTTTTGCTGCGACATCAGTTAAAATTCCAAGCTCAAGAGCCTTATCCGCAGAAATTTTCCTTGCTGTAAAAATCAATTCCTTCGCCTTCATCTCGCCAATCAGCCTGGAAAGCCGCTGTGTGCCTCCCGCACCTGGAATGATTCCCCAGCTCACTTCTGTCATGCCCATCAAGGCATTTTCTGCGGCAATTTTAAAATCACATGCCAGCATCAATTCGAATCCGCCGCCAAAGGCAAAACCGTTTACTGCTGCAATTGTTGGGTGAGGCAATTCAGCAACCGCACTGAATACATCCCTGATTTTCTTCACATTTCTTCGTACTTCAGCCTCTGAGAGATTTTTTCGTTCCTTCAAATCTGCACCGGCGCTGAATGCCTTGTCTCCAGCTCCTGTAAAAATAACCACTCTGACATCAGGATCGGTGTGCAGACTTTCTACTGCACCGCCAAGTTCCTGCAGCGTTTCAAAATTAAAGCAGTTCAGTGATTCAGGACGATCAATCGTGATATAAGCGATATGCTGTTCTTTCTGGAATTTGATATTCTTCATTTAGTTCTCTCCTATATTTTCGATAATCGTTGCAATTCCCTGGCCTACTCCGACACACATTGTCGCAAGACCGTATTTAGCATCCCGCTTTTTCATTTCATACAAAAGAGTCGTTAATATCCTTGCGCCGCTCGCACCAAGGGGATGGCCAAAAGCGATAGCTCCACCGTTGACATTGACCCGCGACTGGTCAAGCCCTAGTTCCTGGATGCAGCCTAGAGACTGGGCAGCAAACGCCTCGTTCAGCTCAATAAGGTCGATATCTGAAACAGATAATCCCGCTCGTTTTAACGCTTTTTCCACTGCATAAACCGGCCCCATTCCCATAATCGATGGCTCCAGGCCTGCCGTCGCTGAAATAACATAACGGGCCAGCGGCTTTACTCCTAGTTCATCTGCTTTTTCCCGGCTCATCAACAGTAATGCAGAAGCACCATCATTTACTCCGGATGCATTGCCGGCAGTGACCGTACCATCCTTGAAGAGCGGCTTCAGCTTTGATAATTTTTCCGCTGTTGTACCTGGTCGCGGATGTTCATCCCGATCTATGATCGTTTTATTACCCTTTTTATCCTCATAAATAACAGGGACAATTTCGTTTTCAAAACGCCCTGCCTCCATAGCCTTTTGCGCGCGAAGCTGACTTTCAGCAGCAAACTCATCTTGAGCTGCACGTGAAATATCATACTTTTTTGCAACGTTTTCAGCTGTTTCCGGCATACTGTCCGTACCGAACATTTCCTTTAGCTTGTCATTCACGAATCGCCAGCCAATCGTTGTGTCGAACATCTCCATATTTCCTCTTGGAAACTCTGCCTGCGGCTTAGCCATGACAAATGGTGCTCGTGTCATGCTTTCGGTTCCTCCTGCGATGAAGATGTCACCTTCTCCTGCTAAAATCGCCCTGGCCGCATAGTTAACCGCATCCAATCCAGATCCGCACAAACGATTGATAGTCGTCCCAGCAACCTCTACAGGAAGGCCCGCTAATAAACCTGACATCCTGGCCACATTCCGGTTATCCTCACCCGCCTGATTGGCATTCCCAAGCACAACTTCTTCAATTCCTGCTGGAGGAACGCCGCGGTTTCTCTCAATTAGTGCCTTAATCACAACTGCTCCTAAATCATCCGGACGGATCTGGCGCAGGCTGCCGTTGTATCTTCCAATCGGAGTCCTGACTGCGTCAACAATTACAACTTCTCTCATCGTCATCCTCCTTTACTTAGTCGAACCAGCAATTTCTGGCGAAGTGCTATAGTCATAGACTCCACGGCCCGTCTTCCTTCCAAGCCGTCCTGCTTTCACGTATTGCTCCAGCAGAGGGGCCGGTCTATATTTTTCACCGAGCTTTTCATGCAAGTATTTCAAATTATTGAGACGTGTATCCAATCCTACTAGATCCCCTAATTCGAATGGACCCATTGGATAATTCAGCCCAAGTTTGATTGCCTTATCAATTTCCTCCGCTGTCCCAACGCCTTCCTGAAGCATGTAAAATGCTTCATTGCCTACAAGCGCACTGATCCTGCTAGTCACAAACCCTGGGAATTCATTGACGGTGACAGTTTCCTTGTTCATTTGGATGGCAGCCTGCTTAATGGCTTCTGCTGTTTCATCGCTTGTTTCAAGGCCACGGACAATTTCAACGAGCGGCATTTTATGGACTGGATTGAAAAAGTGCATTGCAATCACTTTCTCCGGACGCTTGGTAAAAGATGCAATCTCAGTGGGACTCATCGTCGATGTGTTCGATGCAAACAGACAGTGTGCTGGTGCATGCTGGTCGATGACCTCAAAAATCGTCTTTTTGATATTCATTTTTTCCGGTACCGCCTCAATGATCAAATCGGCATCCTTGACGTTATCTACAAGAAAGTTTGAATATTTAAGTCTTGATTTTGCAGATTCCATATCATCTGCAGTGATTTTTCCGCGCGCCATTCCTTTTTCAAAAATGCTGTTGATTTCCTGTTCTGCATTGCGCAGCTGCTTTTCTTCTACATCGATTAAAACTGTATCAAAACCGCCTAAACAGCTGACATAGGCGATGCCTCTGCCCATGACGCCAGAACCGATTACGACTAGTTTCTTCATTATATTCGTCCTCCTTTTTTAAAAATTGGCTCTGCTATACCTGTCTGTTGTTTTCCGCTTCCCTAATAGCTAGCTTTATTCATCCTTAAAAATCAAAGGCGAGCACCCGCAATAATGAGTGCTCGCCACGTTTTTACAGATTAAACGGGTTTAGCGGGCGGCTGCCATAGTAAGAGACTATACTCTTTGTTTCTGTATATAGATCAAGTGTTTCAATGCACAGCTCACGTCCAAAACCAGATTGCTTATAGCCGCCGAATGGTGTTCCAGGGAATGCCGAGAATGGGCAGTTGACCATAACAATACCAGCCTGGATTAGCTTAGACACTCTTGTAGCACGTCCATAATCCTTTGTCCAGATGGCTGAACCGAGGCCATATTCACTGTCATTCGCAAGCTTGACAGCTTCTTTTTCATCTTTAAATTTCATGACCACTACTACCGGCCCAAAGATTTCCTCTTTTACAGCCTTCATGCTGTGGTTGGTTTCAGCGATGATTGTCGGCTCATACCAGTAGCCATTTTCATAGCCTTCAAGAGCAGCAGCTTTGCCGCCTGTTAAAATTTCTGCTCCGTCTTCCTTTGCCGATTTCACATAGCCGTCGATTACATTTAGCTGGTCCTCGCTGATAACAGCACCGACATGGGTTTCTTTATCAAACGGATTGCCAAGCTTCAACTGCTTTGTTTTTGCCACGAATTTTTCCATGAATTCATCGTAAACATTCTCATGAACATACAGTCTGGAGCGCGCTTCGCACGACTGGCCAGTGTTATAGAAGATTCCAAACAATGATCCATCTACCGCAGCATCTATGTCTGCATCATCAAAAATGATGCTTGGAGATTTTCCGCCTAACTCCAGTGTTACGCGTTTAAGAGTTTGAGAGGCTCTTGCCATGATATCTTTTCCGATTGGCGTTGAACCTGTGAAAGCTACTTTATCTACCTTTTCATGTTCAACAAGGTAGTTTCCGATTTCTGAACCAGATCCTGGAATGACGTTTACAACACCCTCAGGTACGCCTGCTTCAATACAGATTTCACCAAGAACGATTGCTGTTAAAGGTGTCAGTGATGCAGGTTTTACAATAACCGAACATCCAACAGCAATGGCCGGAGCGATTTTCCAGGCAGCCATCATTAATGGATAATTCCAAGGAATGATTTGTGCACATACACCAACAGGCTCTTTTTCGGTGATATTCTGGAAAGCTCCTGGCATACTGTTGACAGAACCGCGGTGGCTGACAATTGCACCAGCGTAAAACTCGAAATCTTCAATCGCCTGCATGACCTGTCCCTGAGCAGCAGCAAGTGATTTACCTGTGTCAAGAATCTCCAATTCTACCAACTCGTTGAAACGGGATCTCATGATCGAAGCAATTTTATTCAAAGTACGAGAGCGCTTATTTACAGGGAAATGGCGCCATTTTCCAAAATCGAAAGCATTTCTTGCAGCCTGTACTGCCAGTTCAGCGTCTTCCTTGGATGCCTTCGCAACTTTAGCAACCTCTTCACCTGTTGCCGGATTAAAGACTTTATATGTTTCGCCGTTCGTGCTGTCCTGGCGAACTCCGTTAATAATCAGCTGATATGCCTCGCGTTTAACTGACATTGTTTCGAATTTTTGTTCTTTAACTGTTGTCACGCGTTCCATCTCCTTTAGTGGATTGATTGTTTCTATTACTCGCCTTTAAAAACTGGTTTTCTTTTTTCCAGAAATGATTGGACGCCTTCCTTATGGTCAGCTGTTTGTCCTGCGATTCTTTGGCTTTGGGCATCTCTTTCCAAAAACTCTTCGAGATTGGAGTGCCAGCTTGCTTTCAGGCTTCTTTTTATTAAACCAATCGCTTTCGTTGGCATGTATGCAAGCCTTTCGGCAAAAGCTGCTACCTTTTCGTCCCACTCTTCCATTGGAATGACCTCTGTTACAAGGGCAAGCTCCCTTGCTTTTTCAGCCGGAATCTTTTCTCCAAAAACGGCTAGTTCCATTGCTTTTGCATGCCCTATAAGCCGAGGCAGGTAATATAAATTTCCAGCATCAGGTACTAGGCCAACATGAATGAAGGCTTCTACGAAACTGGCTTTTTCAGAGGCGATTCGAAAATCACATGCGAGGGCAAGACTCATTCCTGCACCTGCCGCCACTCCATTAACAGCTGCGATTACCGGTTTTTCACAACGGTCCAGCTCGAGAAGCATTGGGTTATACCGCTTCCGAAGTACTTCCCCGTGGTCCATATCTTCAGAAACACCAGAGAGGTCTTCACCGGAACAGAATGCTCGGCCGGCTCCAGTCAGGACAAGGGCACGAACGCTTTTATCACGAGAAGCATTCTTGACTGCCATCTGGATTTCCTTGTTTAGTTGTTCAGTGAAGGCATTCAATTTATCAGGGCGGTTCAGGGTAATGTAGGCTACCTGATTCCGCACCTCATACAAAACGGTTTCAAACACAGCTATGTACCCCCTTATTTCCCTTTAAACTCCGGCTTTCTTTTTTCCTTAAAAGCCCGCATGCCTTCCTTCTGGTCCTCAGTGGCAAAAAGCATATAGAAATTTTTGCGCTCGTATTGCATGCCTTCATATAAAGGATAATCAACAGCTTTTAAGATAGATTCTTTAATGAGCCTTACTGCAATAGGGGCTTGCTTTGCTATTGCGGCTGCAAATTTTAGCGTTTCCTCCATCAAGACTTCTTCAGAGAAAGTCGCATTTATGATGCCATATTGCAGTGCTTCCTTTGCTGAAATGCACTTTCCACTCAGGATCCATTCCATTGCCTTTGTTTTGCCGACAAGCTTGGTCAGCCTTTGAGTCCCACCGGCACCTGGCATAACGCCAAGATTTACTTCCGGAAAGCCGAACTCCGCATTTTCAGAAGCAAATAGCATGTCACAGCAAAGTGCCAGTTCAAAAGCGCCTCCAAGAGCAAAGCCATGTACCGCTCCAATCACAGGTTTCTTGATCCATGCGAGACGATCCCAATCCGTGAACTGGTTCAGCGTTTCCATGCTGATTGCATCGGCATCCATCATTTCATCGATATCAGCACCCGCTGCAAACGCCCTGCCCTTGCCAGCTAAAAAAATGACTTTGATTGCAGGGTCATTATCATAGTCCTCCATCGCAGAAAGGACCTCTGAAACCATTTGCCTGTTCAGCGCGTTAAGAACCTTGGGGCGATTAAGCTCAATGAGTCCAATCTCCCCTTTGACGGAGGTGTCGATCAGTTCATAGTTTCTATTCATCTTGCTCTTCACCGATCATCAATGTGACCAGATCACCAGCAAAACTCATTACATCCTTTCCAGAAGCCTTACCCTCAGGTGATTTCATTCCAGCTTTTAATGCTTCATGGTCATCATAGTACATTTCGCACATTAGATAATATTTGCCTTCTCCGCCCATTGGACTGCCGACAATACGAGTTACTTCCATTTTACGAAGTCCCGGAATTTTCGCAGTCAGTGGAGCATGTGTTTCGAAATAGTGTTTGTCAAATGCCTCTTTGTCTTGTGGATGCTTGTATAGCGCGATTAGTTTTACCATTAAAAATCTCTCCCTTTTCATACGTGTTTTTTTAGTAGTTGAACCTTGTTCCATTAATAAAAACCATTTTTTCACCAAGGTGAATATATGCTGTAATTCTTTAAGCTATTAATCATTAGATGTGATTGACTAGTTTATTTTTTTTAGACAAGCATGTCACATCAAAGTAGATACTGGTTTCATCGCCTCGAATGGATTCTTGCAGGCTTTGCAGTATAAAATGCTTCTGCATGCTGTAGGACCAAAAAGGTTTTCCAGCGTTGTGTAAGTCGAACCGCAATATGGGCAATCCGCCTGCCATTCTCCAGTTTCAGCAATATGTCTTGGCGGAGGGGCAATTCCGAATTCCTTCAAACGTTCCCTGCCAATATCAGACACCCGGTCGGAAGTCCACGGCGGGTGAAAAACGAACTGGACTTCAACCTTGTTGATTTCTTCAATTGCCTCAAGTGCAATCACTACATTTTTCTTGATAATATCTAAAGCTGGACAGCCCATGAAAGTCGGCAAGAGTTTTATCAAAACTCCATCTGGTGAGATTTCCCATTCTTCAAGCATCCCCAGTTCAATGATCGAGACACTGTCAATTTCAGGATCCTTGACTGTTTGGAGTGCTGCCATGACTTTATCTTTTAGCATCATCCATCACCAGCTTGCTGCCGCATCAATTTTATACACTTCACCTAAAGTATCGAGAGCAGCTTCCAACTCTGAAGTATGATCACCATTCCGTCCATTGCCACTCTTCATGCCGAATTTCTCTGGCAGTTTAAGGTCAAGTGATTCGAAAACAGGTGACATCATTTGCACCCATTTGTTTCTTAAGACTTCCTCTGACTCTATTAACTTATGTTGTGTAAAGTCATCGCCGTTGGCTCCCAAGGAGAACAGGCCGTCAAGTTCCTCAAAAACAGTCACCATCGCTGCTTCCATTCTCGTCTTTGCTTCTCCACCTGCGCTGACAAGCTGAGAAAACCAGGTTTTCCAGTGCAGCAGATGGTAGTAGAGCTCCATGTTCACCTTTACAGCTGCATTTGCCAATGGCTGGTAAGATGAGTTCTTCAGCGACTCGATCTTAACCTTCTTCGCTTGAGCGTAGAAATAGTTCCTGACAACAGCGAACGCCCAGTCGTAATGTGGTTCAGTCAAATAAGTTCCTGGGCCATTCACTTTTTCTAGCAAAATGGCATTCTTTCTGTCTGTCGCCGGTCTGGCATGAGCGAGTTCGTCTGGATCACCTGCCCCTAAATCGTGAAGAAGCTGGTAAAACATCGCCGCATGGCCCATCGTATCCTGGCTGATAGAAGAAAACGCGACATCTTCCTCAATGTGAGGAGCAAGGCCCAGCCACTCGGAACCGCGGTAAGCGAGGATGAAATCATCATCAGCAAGCTGGAAAAGGAGCTCTGCCGCTGACTGGCGGTAAGATTCATTTTTCATAGCATCTTCATGTGTACATATCATTTCTCCTGCTTCCCTCCCCATGACATAATTTCTTGTTCATCAAGCATGCCTTGCTCATAATGGCGCCATTTCTTTTTCAGATAGCCATAGCCCTTTGTATTCCGGTAATCCTTATTGTCCAGCCTTTGTAAGGTCTGGCGTTCCTCAAGCGTCATCTTCCGGACATCATCCCGTTTGACAACCCATATATCCGCCACCGGCTCACGCCTCATGAAATTCTCCTGCGCCATCACAAGAGCAAGCTCATGGTTCGGAGCCAGCAGCGAAAACTGGTACTGCAAAGGCGAAGTATCCGTCCGCTTGCTGAACACCTCAAACTCCTGGTAAAAACCCTTCCCAGACATCCAACTCTCCCCTTCCCTTCAACAGTTCACCGCACCGGGGGCCAGTCCCCCGCCGCTTTACCGCTTCACCTTGTTGGGGGTCTGACCCCCAGCGCTTCACCGCATTAACCTGTTAGGGGTCTGACCCCCATTACGTTAATGCGTTATTGGCTTAGTGCGTCGATGACCCATTTGTTGTTGCTGTATGAGATTTCTCTTAGTCTTAGTCGTTCTTTTGATTTTGGTCCGTTGTTTTTAATGATTTGTTTAAATTTGCTCCAGTCTGGCTGCTTGTATTGCCACATTCCGCTTTCCTGGTCAAAGTGCATCGTTTCATCAGGCAGTTTCAAACCAAGGGATAAGACTCTTGGAATATACTTTGTGAAGAAATCCTGGCGGAGGTCTTCGTTTGTTTTCGTCCTGATTCCATATTTAATGGTTGTATCCTGTTTTGATGTCCCGGTTGTTGATGCGTCTCCTGGCCCGAAGAACATCAGCAATGCGTCCCACCACCGATTAATGGAATCCTGGATCATCGCTCTTTGTTCATCCGTTCCTTCAGCTAGTGCCATAATGATTGCCTCACCGTGCTGCGCATGAAAAACCTCTTCGGCGCAGATCCGCTTCAATGCTCTTGCATATGGTCCATAGGAGGCATCCAGCATATTCGTCTGTGTAATGATCGCCGCACCATCGACCAGCCAGCCGATCAGCCCTGCGTCCCCCCATGTTTTTGCTTCCATGTGGAAGACGTTATGGAATTTCAAGTCACCAGAAAGCAAGTCTTGAATGATATTCTCTCTCGACTTTCCAAGAGGCTTCATTAAATCTTCCGCAACGCGCAGAAGCAGCTGCCCATGGCCCATCTCATCCTGCACCTTCGCCATGATACCCAGCTTTCTCTTTAATGAAGGGGCTTTAGGTACCCACTCCTTTTCTGGGAGAGCACCCATTATTTCACTGATGCCATGCATCGAAATCAGCTTGATCAGCGTCATTCTGTATTCATCCGGCATCCAGTCATCTGCTTCAATTTTCTCGCCAGCTTCAATCCGCTCCATGAAATGCTGATACTTCGCTTCCTCAGAAAGCTGGTCATAAGAAATTGGATTTACCATGCTGTTGACCTCCTTAACAATTATGTTCCGATTGGTTCTTTCGTTTTATCGACAATCCGGACTGCCTTGCCTTCCGAACGCGGAATCGTTTTCGGGCGATGCACACGGACTTCTATAGAAATCAGACACTGGCTTTTAAGCAATGCTTGAATTCTTTGTTCCAGCACATACACGGTGTCAGAAATAGGATCTTCGCCTATTGCTGTGAAAAATTCGTCATTCATCTCAACATGCAGTTCAAGCACTTTTAAAGTCCGCTTTTGTAAAATCTGTATCTGATAATGCGGAGCTAGTTCTGGAACAGTCAGCAGACAATGTTCAATTTGCGATGGGAAAACGTTGACACCATTGATAATCAGCATGTCGTCGATTCGTCCCTTTACCCTCGACATTCTCACTGTCGTCCTGCCGCAGCTGCATTTCTCCCTGCACAGGGATGCAATATCCCCAGTACGGTAGCGAATGATTGGAAAAGCTTCTTTCGTAAGGCTCGTGAAAACGAGCTCCCCTTCCACACCATCAGGTACTCGTTTCATCGTTTCAGGATCAATGACTTCTACATAAAAATGATCTTCTGCCACATGCAGTCCTGCCTGTGCTTCGTGACATTCATTTGCGACACCTGGCCCAATGACTTCACTCAAACCGTAAATATCACAAGCTTTGATATCCAATTTTTCCTCTAGAGTTTTTCTCATTTCTTCAGACCAAGGTTCTGCGCCAAATATGCCGTATTTTAATGATGTTTGCCGCGGATCCTTCCCCATCTCTTCCATCGTTTCAGCAATATTTAAAATGTAGGATGGCGTTCCGCAAATGACTTCAGGCTTAAAGTCTTCAATCAGCATGATTTGTCTTTGAGTATTTCCTCCCGAGACAGGAACCGTCACCATCCCTAGCTTTTCGCTTCCATAGTGAAGCCCAAGACCTCCGGTAAAAAGTCCATATCCATATGCATTGTGAAGGTACTTGCCTGGCTTCCCGCCTGCAAGAGCGATTGACCTGGCAACAATCTCACTCCACATTTCAATATCATTCTGGGTGTAGCCGACGACTGTCGGTTTTCCGCTTGTTCCTGATGAAGCATGAACCCTCACCATCTCATTTTGGGGCACTGCGAATAATCCAAATGGATAGTTATCTCGCAAATCTTGCTTCTCGGTAAACGGAAGCGCTTCCAAATCTTCCAAACTATTAAGCATTTCTGGAGAGAAATTGGCTTTTTCAAACTTCTCACGGTAAAAAGGCACACGCTGGGCAACTTTTTCTACGGTAGCTCTAAGTCTCTGAAGTTGAATTTCTTCAATAAACTCACGGCTTTTGGTTTCGATTTCATGTAAAATCAAGATTTCGCCCCCTGTATTACATAAAATTTTATTTATATAACGTTATATTACCGTAACACAATAAATGTGTTATATATTTTAAAACAAAGATACCGTGTCTACAGTAAAAAGTCAATTATTTTTCTGAAAATTTTAATATTTAATGTGGAATTTTACCATCTACTGGATAAAGTAATGATTTTCGCGGATTTCGTAGCGAATGCGATTATTTTCGTAGTGATTATGAAGCAAAACGTAGTGATTGTTAGTGGAATTGGAGTGATCATTGGCGAAATCGTGGTGATTATATTTTAACCTTTGTGATTTACGTTCGAATCATAATTAAAACAAACTTTTCCGCTAGATTTGTATCAAAATTCATCAAATAGCTGATACTCTTTAAGCTAAAATGAAAAAGTTATCTCTCCCCTAGCTACCTATTCTGATTATTTTTCGGCAGTAAACAATAAATGGTTCATCTTTCACTACACCCCCAGTTGCATCATAAAAAAAGAACCCCTTGAAGGAATTCAAGGAGTTCTGTCTATTTATTAATACATGCTCATATATTGTTCGCGTTCCCAAGGGTGAACTTGTGTGCGGAACATATCCCATTCGATTTCTTTTGCTTCGATGAAGTGTTCAAGGATATGCTCACCAAGAGCAGAGCAGATTACTTCGTTTTTCTTCAACTGGTCAAGAGCTGCTGCTAATGTTGGCGGCAGATCGTCGATACCTTCTTCGACACGTTCTTCCTTGTTCATTACATAGATGTTACGGTCAACTGAAGCTGGAGGAGTCAATTTGTTCTTGATTCCGTCCAAACCGGCTTTTAGCAATACTGCCATAGCAAGATATGGGTTTGCTGCAGGGTCAACGCTTCGAACCTCAACACGTGTGCTCAGTCCGCGTGATGCCGGAATACGGATCAATGGTGAACGATTTTTAGCAGACCATGCTACATAACAAGGTGCTTCATAGCCTGGCACAAGACGCTTATAAGAGTTTACAGTTGGGTTTGTAACAGCTGTAAAGCCTGATGCATGCTTAAGTGTTCCAGCGATGAACTGGTAAGCTGTTTCGCTAAGTTCTAGCTTTTTATCACTTGGATCGTAGAAAGAATTCTCGCCGTTACGGAATAGCGACATGTTGCAGTGCATTCCTGAACCATTCACACCGAACAACGGCTTTGGCATGAATGTAGCATGCAGGCCGTGCTTACGTGCGATTGTTTTTACAACAAGCTTGAACGTTTGAATCTGGTCACAAGCTGTTAAAGCATCTGCATATTTAAAGTCGATTTCGTGCTGCCCTGGAGCAACCTCGTGGTGAGATGCTTCGATTTCAAAGCCCATTTCCTCAAGTTCAAGAACGATATCACGTCGGCAGTTCTCGCCAAGGTCTGTTGGTGCAAGGTCGAAGTATCCACCGTTGTCGTTTAGCTCAAGTGTTGGCTCGCCATTTGCATCTAGTTTGAAAAGGAAGAATTCTGGTTCTGGCCCCAAGTTGAAGTTTGTGAAGCCAAGCTCTTTCATTTCTTTTAGAATACGCTTAAGGTTTCCACGTGGGTCACCTGCAAATGGTGTTCCGTCTGAATTGTTGATATCACAGATTAAGCGAGCAACCTTACCCTTTTCAGCAGTCCAAGGGAACACTACCCAAGTATCTAAATCAGGAATAAGGTACATATCAGACTCTTCAATACGGACGAAGCCTTCGATTGAAGAACCATCGAACATCATTTTATTATCAAGCGCTTTTTCAAGCTGGCTGATAGGAATTTCCACGTTTTTGATTGTTCCTAGGATGTCAGTGAACTGCAAACGAATGAATTTTACGTTTTCTTCTTTTGATAATCTTACAATGTCTTCTCTTGTATACTTTGCCATTCTTAATTTCCTCCTAGATTTTAAATGAATGCTTTTCGCAAAATTTTTGGCCATTATCTATGAATATCTATCATGCAAAGCCTACATGAATACGAAAAGTACTTAATGAAAAAACCTCGACATGTCTCCATTGTTGGATGATCTGTTGAAACGGCCTGCCTGGAGCAGCTCCTTGCGCAGCAATTTCCGCAAATCGGCATCCGAAAGTTCCCGCCTTGTTTTTTCTGCTTCTTTTTTTTCAGCAGCACTTATGGCTGTCTGTTGTTTCACATTGTAAATTTGCTTGATGCCTGCCATGTTTACTCCCTGATCGATCAAATCCTTGATCTCAAGAAGCTTATCAATATCATTTAAGGAAAAGAGCCGTTTATTGCCTTCAGTTCTTGCCGGAGAAATCAATTCGTGCTCTTCATAATAACGGATTTGTCTTGCTGTTAAATCTGTTAATTGCATGACAATTCCGATACTGAATAGTGGCATATTCCGGCGAATTTCGCTTCCGCCCATTTGATTTCTCCTCCTTCCCTTTTAAGATAATCTCATTATATTCAATGTTAGATATGTTGTCAAACATATGTTAGATTATCTGACATGAAATTTCACAAAAAAATAACAGGACATTTAAAACAAACTGTCCTGTTGTATATTTTCCTATTTTAAATTAATTAAACCTTTATCTATTAAAGAATCAATAGCAAGGCAAACAGCCATTTTCACGTGTGAATAGGTCAGTCCCCCCTGGACATAAGCGACGTACGGGGCTCTGGTAGGGCCGTCTGCTGTCAGCTCTATACTTGCTCCCTGGATGAATGTACCAGCTGCCATGATTACATCATCTTCATATCCAGGCATATAAGCAGGGTAGGGGGTAACATGCGAATTAACTGGTGAAGCAAATTGGATCGCCTGGCAAAAAGCAACCATCTTATCCTTATCATCAAACTGGACTGACTGAATCAGGTCTGTACGCTGGGCATCCCATTTTGGTGATGAGTTCATTCCAAGACGGTCGAGAAACGCAGCTGTAAAAACTGCACCCTTTAACGCCTGCGCCACAATATGCGGTGCCATAAAGAATCCCTGATACATCTCCTGAAGTGAATAAAGTGATGCCCCAGCCTCTGCCCCTATGCCGGGAGAGGTCATTCTGTAAGAGCATGACTCGACATATTTTGCCTTCCCTACGATATATCCGCCTGTTTTAGCGATGCCTCCTCCAGGGTTCTTGATCAACGAGCCTGCCATTAAATCCGCACCAACATGGCACGGTTCCATCTCTTCGACGAATTCACCATAGCAGTTATCCACGAAAACAACGACATCGCTTTTTATTTCCTTTACGAACTTAATCATTTCTCCAATTTCAGCTACTGTGAATGAAGGCCTTGTCGCATACCCCTTTGAACGCTGGATCCCGATCATCTTAGTTTCTGGCTTAATCGCCTTCTCTACAGCCCGCCAATCTATTTCCACTTTATCTGTCAGATTGACAGTATTGTAGGAAATGCCAAATTCCTTTAAAGATCCATTCCCTGTGCCACGGATACCAACGATTTCTTCCAGTGTGTCATACGGCTTGCCAGTAATATATAACAGTTCGTCTCCAGGTCGAAGGATTCCAAACAGTGCAATAGAAATTGCATGTGTTCCCGAAATGATTTGCGGGCGGACCAGCCCAGCTTCCCCGCCAAAGACCTCCGCATAAATTTTTTCAAGCGTCTCCCTGCCAGCGTCGTCATATCCATAGCCTGTCGTAGGGATAAAATGCGAATCGCTCACTCGGTTACTTTGGAAGCTTTGCAGTACTCTGTATTGATTTGTATCAATTCGCTCATCTATTTTCTTATGCACTCCGGCAATCTGCTGCTCGATCTCACTTACGAGCGGCTGCAGCTTTTGACCATTTTTCAGCTGTGTAAACATGTTGATCTCCTATCTAATGTAAATGCTTAAATAAATTTCAGATTTAAAAAGAAAACCTTTTCAGCTGCCCGGTAATCTGATGGTCAGCCAAAGAGAATCCTTTGCAAACATACCCCTGTTTTTCTTCATCAAATGAAAGCTCGCGCAAGATCGTTTCATTTTTCAGCTGCGCCAGCAGTTTACCTTCATCTGAAGGAACAATGACGTGGAATGATTCCATCATCCCGATAATGGTTTGCTCCATTTTCGCAAGCAGATTTTTCCTGTCTTCTTCACTAAATGCACTAATGAAAGCAGTTTCGTTTTTTGCGTTCGGGACGAAATCCTGGTGTACAATATCCCGTTTATTATAGACAGTGATCTGCGGAATATGATGAACTTCGAGATCCTCAAGCAATTTATTTACCGTTTGTTCGTGCGAAAAATAATCCTGATTTGACATATCGACTACATGCAACAGTAAGTCTGCCTCCCTGACTTCTTCAAGAGTCGACCGGAAAGCGGCAATCAAAGTTGTCGGCAGATCCTGAATAAACCCAACAGTATCGGTCAGCAAGGCTGTAAAACCACTTGGTAAAATCGCTTTTCTCGTCATCGGATCCAGCGTCGCAAACAATTGGTTTTCTTCATAAGAATCTGCTTCTGTCAGCCGGTTAAACAGCGTTGACTTCCCGGCGTTCGTATAACCGACAAGCGCAATCTGGAACGTTTTGTTTTTCTTTCGTCGTTCACGGTAGCGATCACGATGCTGAACAATTACAGCAAGCTGCGATTTTATATCATCAATCCTTCTGCGGATATGGCGGCGATCCGATTCCAGTTTCGTCTCCCCTGGTCCTCTCGTTCCAATACCTGCACCAAGCCGTGACATTTCAATTCCTTTTCCGGCAAGACGAGGCAATAGGTATTGAAGCTGTGCAAGCTCAACCTGGAGCTTCCCTTCCTTTGAGCGAGCTCGCTGGGCAAAGATATCAAGAATCAGCTGTGTCCGGTCAATTACCCTTGCTTTTAACCCTGCAGAAAGATTTCGGTTTTGGCTTGGAGATAATTCATCATTGAAAATAATTAAGTCTGGCTCAAGCTCCTCTTCAAGCGCCTGAAGTTCTTCTACCTTTCCTTTTCCTATGTATGTAGCCGGATGAACCTTAACCCGTTTCTGGGCAACTTGCACCATTACCGTCCCCTGCGCTGTTTCTGTGAGGGATTCAAGTTCTTCCATTGAATATTGAAAGCGGAGATCGTCTTCATCGGCCGTCTGACAGCCTACAAGAATTACTTTCTCAAGTACATTTTCTCGTTCCAAATAACACCCTTCTTTCATTATATAGCTAAAAACATCATACCAAATATTATAGGTAAACAAAAATTTTGCAATATTGGGCTAAAGTGGTTGTAAATCGGGACGAAAGTGATAAAATCAATATGTTTGCATTTTCCTATTTTAGTATTGAAAGATTAATTTCACAAGAGGAGCAAAAAGATAAAATGACATGGGAAGTACTCAGCATGATTGGAACAGTAGCATTCGCGATCAGCGGTGCGATTATTGCGATGGAAGAAGAATATGATATCTTCGGAGTTTATATATTGGGGATTGTGACTGCATTTGGAGGCGGGGCCATCAGAAACCTGCTGATTGGCGTACCTGTATCAGCTTTATGGGATCAGGGGCTGTTTTTTAACTTAGCCTTACTATCCATTACAATTGTTTTTATCTTTCCAAGCAACCTGTTAAAACACTGGCAGCGATGGGGCAATTTCTTTGATGCAATCGGGTTGGCTGCTTTTGCCATACAAGGTGCCATCTATGCTTCTAACATGGGCCATCCTTTAAGTGCAGTCATCGTCGCAGCCGTGCTCACAGGGAGCGGTGGCGGGATCATTCGTGACTTGCTCGCAGGCCGTAAACCACTTGTATTGAAGGCCGAAATTTATGCTGTTTGGGCTGTACTTGCTGGCCTTGTCATCGGCCTGGGAATGGCTGATCAAGCTGTGGAATTGTACGGATTGTTTCTAGTCATCACCACACTCCGTGTCATGTCGTACACCTTCAAATGGCATCTGCCTGTCAGGAAACTTGGCCTGGATTGAAGCAGCGCTTTATAAAAAGAACCAAAAAAGGCTTCCGCAGTGCGAAGCCTTTTTTCATTATATTATTTTCCGCCCCATCTGACCAATCGCATAATGAATGCCATGCTGCAAAGTTTGGAAGCAATCAAACTTTGAGAGGTTGATACTTGATTGAGTAATGGCAATTCCAAGTGCGGATGAGATGCCTACAAGGATCGTTTTCGTTCCTATTAATTTCGCTGCTGAGCCAATTTTTTCGATCAGACTGACAGTATGTTGCCCGATTTCTTGATCCAGACCTGTCAAATCAAGAACAAGGTAGCTCGCTTTATGCGAGGGAAGTTTATTTAATGTATTAATGATAAGCTGTTCAGATCGATCCTCCTCGTACTTTCCGATCAAAGGAACTACTACTACTCCATCAAGAACAGGAATGATTGGGGAGGAAAGCCTGTTAACCAGTTCTTTTAATTCAGCTGTTTTTTCCTCCACAAGGCCTTCAAGCTGTCTGATTTGTTCTGACTCTTTTTTACGTGCAAGCTGATGAATATTTTCTGATATTTTAATGTCTGAAGGGAAATATTCAATGATGCTGTATTCGTGTCCTTCAAGCTGTTGCTGCTTGATTTTATACCAAATTGTCGTGCCAAAAAGACCGGAAAATACACCCGCATAGTGGGCGGGAAGAAAACTCCCCCCCTTTGTTTTCCCCTGAGCAACATTCACTTTATGCTCCCAGCTATCTCTCATTATCGCTGTAAATGTTTTCGATTCAAAATTCAAATCTTCTATCCGTGTAAGACCCCAGCCTGCGGAAGCGTAAGTGGTGGTGATCATGTCTGCTGCTTCTGAGACACTGATTTCCTTTATTCTCTCAAAGTATTGTCCCACAACAAGTCCTTGCCGGAATCCAGTGGATTCAAACACAAGATTTGAAGCCTCTTCCCCTGAAATTTCTTCAATTGTATCAAAAAAAGTCTTCATTGCTGACGAAATCCAAAAAAGGACAGCATCCTCACCTTCAAATATGAATCTCCCCTTATCTAAATCCCAGCCAAAATCAATACCACCGATTTTATAATTCATTTCAGACCCCATAAAAGAACTCCTTTATCTATCTATGTATTGGTATGTAAAGCACGAAGTTATTAATAAGCTTCGTTATTTTCTCCCTAATTATAAGAATTAAGTAGTGAAACCCCGATTCTTTTTACCCAAAACAAACAAATACAAAACCTAAATCAAAAAATATATGACATATTATATGTCGAGATATTATTACAACCTATACTGCAGTTCATTTCTTATTAGGAAAAACTCTTTAAGGGGGAGTAAATGGCGGTTAAACAAAGATAGTTTCCCACGATGAACTTTACTAAGGCTTACACCCAGCAAAAGGATAAAATTTTACTGACAAGAAATACTAAAACAAACCAATCTAATAGGGAGGAACAGATTTGTTTAATAAAGTACTTTTATGGGGCATGCTCATACTTCCCTGGTTCACTTTGTTTTTCTTAAAAAAAGAAGGAATAAAACGATACATGCCTGTTGCCATCTTCGCCTCCCTTTTGATGACGGTTTATAATGTGTTTGCTTATAATCAAAAACACTGGGAGATTAAAGTTATGATTATCCCCTTGCTTAAGCCATTATTCGTATCAGGTTTATTTGGCGGTTTTTTAATTGTGACTATTTGGATCTTTTATTATACTTATGGACATTTCTGGAAATACCTTACAACAAACATAGTAGCTGACTTTATGTTTGCGATCTTTCCTATTCATTATTTGTTTCAGGAGAAACTGGGAATTTACCAGCTTCATAACATTACCCCATTAGGCCGTTTCACCCTTTTTGTTCTCTTTTCTTTATTGATCTATTTGTACCAGATGTGGCAGGAAGAGGTACTTATATCAAAATAAAAAGGATTCCACTCTTGCTGGAATCCTTTTACTGATTTTCTTATTTCAAGTGAGCTATAACTGAGTTAGGATCGAAACCTAAAACCCAGTGACCGTTAACATTTGATTGAGGTACTCCCATTTGCCCAGTTGCGTCTACAAGCTTTTGAGCTTCAATTGGATTTTGCTGGACATTGATTTCCTTATAGGCAATTCCCTTGTCATCTAAAAAATTCTTCAACATTGTGCAATAAGGACAAGTATTTGTTGTGTAAACTGTAATATTGTTCATTTAAAATCCCCCGATTATCAAATTTTATATACCCTTAAGGGTATATTAACAAATGCGAAAAATAATGTCAACAATAGCTGCTGACATTATTTTCATTTACTAAATTATTTGCGACATTTTTGAGATGGTTGTTTTTCTACTTTATTGAGTTTAATTAGCTCATTTTAAACAACAATCTTTTTGAATAACCCTTTTAGTTTCAGTGTTTTTTAATCATTAGAAAAAACAAGGTCATTGCTGCGGATTGTCATTAATTCATGCCTGTCATATTGGTTTTGCATCAGCAGCCTCATAGCCTGTGCTCTGATTGATTTTTCAATCACATTGCGTACATACCGACCATTCGAAAAAGCTGCTGGACCAAGCGTAGATTTTACTGTAACGAGATGCTCACGAAGTTTTCGCTCTGCCTCATGGCTTAGACTGTATTCCCTTTCCTTTAGCATCCGCTGGCTTATTTCCATCAGCTGGTCTATCGAATAGTCTGGAAAATCGATGACAAGCGGAAACCTGGAATGCAATCCTGGGTTCAACGTCAAAAAATACTCCATCTCCCGAGAATATCCGGCTAAGATTAAAATGAAATCGTGCTGTTTATCCTCCATATGTTTCACCAGGGTATCGATTGCTTCCTTGCCAAAGTCCTTTTCCCCGCCCCGTCCAAGCGAATAGGCTTCATCGATAAACAATATGCCTCCCATTGATTTCTTAATCAAATCCCTTGTCTTTTGTGCTGTATGCCCGATATATTCACCCACAAGGTCGGCCCTTTCAGCCTCAATCAAATGTCCCTTTGAAAGGACGTTCATTTTCAGGAACAGCTTTCCAATGATTCTCGCTACTGTAGTTTTTCCAGTTCCCGGGTTCCCCTTGAACATCATGTGCAGAGCCTGCTTGCCCGCTTTCAGCCCCATTTCTTCCCGTTTTTTATTCACATATATCCAGGCATATATTTCTTTAATCATTCGTTTCATTTCTTCCATGCCAACAAGCGTCCCGAGCTCTTCCTCAATATCCTTTAAGGCAGCATGCTCTTGCGGGATCGACTTTGGAACCAGCTGCGAATCAGGCAATTCTTTCGTTATTGTTTTCCTTTTCTGTGCGTTCAAAACGATACTGATTTGACCGTTGTTTTTCTTTCGAAGCGGTTGGTCCAAAGATTTCACCTCTCATTCTCGAAACAGTATACTTACCGTATTGCCTTCTATAAGGCATATGCCCTGTTTGGGTAGAATTTTACATAATTCAGATCAGGGATGCCGTATACCTGGTGTACTTTATCTCAGAAACTTCTTGATTATTTACCATACGACATACTGCCACAGCAATTTTCTCCATTTGTCAGAATCTGCGGTTTCCCAAGAAATACTCATATATTTATATGTATTCCATTAAGAAGGAATTCATTTTTAAAAATCATTTTAATGCCCTAAAAGTTTTTTGATCTTTTCCGATAAATTTAAAAGGTGTATTCGAATTCAACCTCTTAGGCTTCAACTATCCCTCTCCAAAAGAAAAACCCGCCATTGGCGGGTTTCCTGATCATTTTATTATTAAGCTTGGCCTTCATAATCGATTTGAACGTTCTTTTGTGGCGCAAAAGTTGAAATGGCATGTTTATATACAAGTTGCTGCTTTCCATCAGATTCAAAAAGAACAGTAAAATTATCGAAACCTTTAATTTGGCCTCTCAATTGAAATCCGTTCAATAGGAAAACGGTACAGTTAATGTTGTCTTTACGACACTGGTTTAAATATTGGTCCTGAATGTTCACTTGTTTCATGGGCGGATCCTCCTCTTTTATCTCTATTATTATGTATTCGCTCTAATCTCAAGCTTTCCTTCAATGAACTTAGAAATTTCAGCGAATTTTTTTTCAGCATCATTTGACACTGACATATCAAACCATTCCACATTCATCTTGTTTCGAAACCATGTTAGCTGTCTTTTTGCGTAGCGGCGTGAATTTTGTTTTAAATTTTCAACCGCAGTTTCAAGATCGGTTTTACCAGCAAAATATTCATAAAGCTCTTTATAGCCAATTGCCTGGATAGACTGGCAGTCTTTCAGCCCCAGATCGTAAAAATATTTAACTTCCTCCAGGAGACCTTGCTCAAGCATTAGGTCGACGCGTAAATTGATGCGTTTATAGAGTAACTCTCTGTCCATCATCAAACCAATAATGGCAGTATCATACAATAACTCTGGAGATTGTTTCTCCTGAAGCTCAGCCGCTGTTTTTCCTGTGCAATGAATGATTTCTAATGCTCTGATCACACGCCGGACGTTATTCGGATGAATTCGCGAAGCACTTTCCGGGTCCTCAGCTTTCAACCTTTCATGCAAATAATCTTGGCCATGTTCCTCGGCTTCTTTTTCCAGCATACTGCGAAAGCTCAGGTCTGATGGAGCATCTGTAAAATGATAGTCATAAATGACGGACTGAATATAAAGTCCTGTGCCGCCGACAATCATTGGAACCTTTCCTCTTGAGCTGATTTCATTGATCTTCGTGCGGACTAGTTCTTGAAATTCCGCTGTTGAAAAACTTTCATCCGGCTCTTTAATATCAATTAGATGATGAGGAATACCTTCCATTTCTTCTTTAGTGACTTTTGCGGTCCCAATATCCATGCCCATATAAATTTGCATTGAATCTCCGCTGATGATTTCACCATTAAATTTCTTTGCTAGCTCGATGCTCAGCTTTGTTTTACCGACAGCTGTCGGCCCAATTAACACAATCAATTTCTGTTTTTGTTTCAAAAAACTTCACACTGCCTTTTCTTTGAAGCTGTTGGATTGTTGTTCCAACTATAAATTTATTTTACCATTAAATAGAAAGCAGTTGAACATCTATGCATTATACCCTTATCTTAGCAACTGTATTCTTAAATCTAGAATTTCTGAATAAATTTTCCTGTACTTTTACAATTAGATAACGATTACGTAACAAAAGCCCTTTCACCCCCAAATTCATGATAGTTTAATAGAAGTCTATGATGGATTTACTAATTTATAGAGAACTGGGTGAAATCGAAATGTTATCTACTACAGAAATTGGAATTGATTTAGGAACAGCTAACACACTTGTATATAGTAAAAATAAAGGAATCGCTCTTAACGAACCTTCAGTTGTAGCGATTGATACAGAAACAAAAAACGTACTTGCTGTCGGCAAGGAAGCAAAGGAAATGATTGGGAAGACTCCCGGAAAGATTGTCGCAATCCGCCCGTTAAAGGATGGAGTAATCGCTGACTTTGATGTGACAACTGAAATGCTTAAACAAATCATGAAGAAAGCCTCAAAAACAGGCGGATTTGGTCTGCGCAAACCAGATGTAGTTGTATGTACACCTTCTGGATCAACTAGTGTTGAACGTCGCGCGATTCAGGATGCTGTGAGAAATGCAGGCGCAAAAAAAGTTCATTTAATCGAAGAGCCTGTTGCTGCAGCAATTGGAGCAGGCCTTCCTGTTGATGAGCCTGTAGCAAATGTTGTTGTAGATATTGGCGGAGGTACTACCGAGGTTGCAATCATCTCCTATGGCGGTGTTGTAGCTTGCCATTCGATTCGTATTGCTGGCGACAGATTGGACGAAGACATCATTCAATATGTGCGCAAAGAGTACAATGTTTTAATCGGTGAAAGAACAGCCGAAAAAATCAAGATGGAAATCGGCTATGCCCTCGTTGATCATGAAATGATGGAAATTGATATTCGCGGCCGAGACCTTGTAACAGGACTTCCGAAAACTGTTAGACTTAATTCATATGAAATCAGAGATGCCATCAAGGAATCCCTTCTTCATATTATGGAAGCAATCCGTGCAACTCTTGAAGATTGCCCGGCGGAACTAAGTGGTGATATCGTGGACCGTGGTGTCATCCTTTCAGGTGGCGGAGCATTGCTGAATGGTATTCAGGACTGGTTAGGCGGCGAGATGGTCGTACCTGTCCATATCGCTCCAAATCCTTTGGAGTCTGTTGCAATCGGTACTGGAAAAGCGCTACAGTACATTCATAAGCTTCAGCCAGCAGTGAGATAATACTACGCAAAAAAACTCGTCTTTTTTGGACGAGTTTTTTGCTATTTCAACTTACATAACATACCAATCACGCAAGAGCGAGTTCTAAATTTTCAAATATTTCTCTTTTATGATATTCATATGATGAAGTTCATGTCCTGCAACCATGAAAGGAAGTGCTCTCGCTGTAATTTCATATCCATTAGCCGAACCTACCCGCTCCCATGCATGTTGAGGTATACCCTTCATTAAGCTGATTGTAGACCTTCTGACTAACTTATAATCCTCAAGCAAATCTGTGAGGGACCTCAAATGAAAGCGCGCCTCTTTTACATAGTCATTTTCACTGTATCCGGGGAGAACGGTCTGATCTCCTCTTGAAATACGCAGCAATCTGTACCCCATTATCCGTTCGGTATCGGTTAAATGGCCAACGACTTCACTTAGTGACCATTTTCCTTCTGCATACCGGAAATTGGCTTCTGCTTCTGTCAGGTTTGAAAGTAGTGTGTAAGTGTCATCCGACTGTGAAGCAAGAATATCTATTATATCCCCTTCTGGAACTAAATGAATATAGCTTCTTGTGTATTCGGGATATTCATCAATTAATGGTCGTTTAAGCAATTACATGTCTCTCCTTTTACATCATTCTAAAGATTATTTATTCGTCTTAAGCTAGAAGAATCCTGTATGGCAGAATAAATAGAAAGGCACCATACCACTATTGATAAACAGTGCCAATTTAATTATTCAACCTGCTGTTTACGAAGCTTATTAAAATATAAAAATACTGGCAGCGGGATGACGATAAATCCGAGACTTTTTATAATCTGGTTAAGGGCACGACCCTTCTGGCGAGTCTTTTCTTCGTTTAAATAATCATCATAGTTGCTGCGAAGTGCGTCTTCACTCAATTCAGTTTTTGAACCTTCAATTTTCCCATTTTGATTCATTTGTTTATATTCTGTAAAGCTCTGATAATAGCCTGATGGACTGACAAGGTCGGCGGTTGCCATAAAAATTGAAACACCTCCGCCAATGACCATCATTAACGTTGCGAACAATACGAGATAAATATATAGATGCCTGACCACACTCTCTCCCCCTTTTTCTTTGTTTTTCATTGCGAAAGCTACGAAGAAAATAATAATGACAATTGGCATGATGGCAAATAATAGCGAAAAAACAAACAATGGAGCACCTCCATTCTTCTCTTCTACATTAAATATACTTCTTAAATCAGCTTTCTACTATCCATTTTTTGAATTTACACAAAAATAAAAAGCAGTGCTTCCACGGATGAAAGCACTGCATTTGAGTTTATTTTTACATAACACGCTTGAACATTTTTTCCATTTCATAAGTAGAGTAATGTACAATGATTGGCCTTCCATGCGGACATGTGAATGGGTCAGAAGATCGCCGCAATTCATCGAGCAAGGCCTGGATTTCATCGCTTCGCAAATGATGGTTTGCCTTGATCGATGCCTTGCAGCTCATCATGATTGCTGCTTCTTCGCGCAGCTTCTTGATATCTACTTTTTTCATCGCCAGCAGCTGTTCAATCATATCTTCAATCAGCTCTTGTTCCTCCCCGCGCGGTAGCCATTGGGGATGTGAGCGCACGATAAAGCTATTGTAGCCAAATGGCTCAAGGAAGACTCCGACCTTTTCAAGTTCTTTCTGATGTTCATTGATTTTAATGCATTCATCAGCAGAATATTCAAGTGTGATAGGCACTAGCATTTCCTGAAGTTCTGTCGCTACTTGGCCTACCTTATCCCGAAAGTATTCATACTTGATCCGCTCCTGGGCAGCATGCTGGTCAATTATATAAAGTCCACGCTCATTCTGAGCAAGAATGTAAGTGCCATGCATCTGGCCAATAGGATAGAGAGGCGGGACTCGGTAGGGATTGCCTTCTGCCTTTGCAATGCCAGGCTCATCCAAATGGACCTCCAAACCCAGTCCTGAAACGGGAGAATCGTTTATTTCTGTTTCACCGGCATGTGCCTCTTTATCCTGCACATTTCCTTGAATGCTCTGTTCCCTTTCATTCGTTTCCGGCCTTATTAATGGTTCTGCAGCTGTAAATGCCTTCCGCCAGTCTGGAGCATCCGTTCTAGTGAAATCCTTCTGTTCAGCAGCAGTATAACGCTGACTTAATTCAGTTGCTTTCTCTTCAATGATGTGCCCACTGCCAATCATGCTGTTAGAATGAGTACTATGTGCACTTTTTTCAGAAGAAGGGAGGTGGTCAAGATCCATGAATGTCTGTTCCGACTTTGGCTTTTCAATTTTTTGCGCTACGAATCCAGCTGGTATCAATTCCTTCGTTTTAAATGCGTTTTTGATAACTCTGGAAACCAGCTCATTCAATTCTTGCTCCTTGCTCAATCGCACTTCCATTTTTGAGGGATGGACATTAACATCAATCAAAAGTGGATCCATTTCAATATTTAACAGGACCACAGGAAATCTTCCTATCGGAAGCAATGTGTGGTACCCTTCCTGAATGGCTTTTACCAGTGCATAGTTTTTAATGAACCGGCCATTGATCATAGTTGAAATATAATTCCTTGATGCCCTTGTTATTTCAGGCATGGAGATATATCCCTTGATTTTATAATCCAGTGACTCTCCTGATATCGGGACCATCGCTTTTACCATATTGATTCCATAGATTGCTGCGAGTACCTGGCGTACATCTCCATTGCCCGCAGTCTTTAATAACTGGCGGCCATTATGGACGAGCCGGAAGCTGATATCCGGATTAGCAAGTGCAAGCCGGTTTACGACATCCGTGACATTCCCAAGCTCTGTGTGGATTGTCTTCATATATTTCAAGCGAGCCGGTGTGTTAAAAAATAAGTCAGTGATCGTGATATCTGTTCCTTTTCGGCCATCTGCCTTATCAAGCGACTCTACTTTGCCGCCTTCGATTGTAATCTTGTTTCCTTCGACCCCTGTTGAGGTCTTCATTTCCAATCTAGAAACAGAAGCAATACTTGGCAGAGCCTCTCCTCTGAAACCAAGCGTCCTGATCCGGAACAAGTCGTTCTCATTCTTGATTTTACTGGTCGCATGGCGCTGAAAGGCTGTAAGAACATCGTCTTCTTCAATGCCATCCCCATTATCAGTTATCCTGATCCTCGCAAGCCCTGCTTCTTCAAGATCGACTTCGATTACTGTACTGCCGGCATCGATCGAGTTTTCAAGCAATTCCTTCACAACAGATGCTGGACGCTCTACTACCTCGCCCGCTGCGATTTTATTAGATAAAGCATCATCGAGTTGAATGATTTTCCCCATTTTCCCACCTCCAGCATCGATTTGGATCATTAACCGCGCAGCTTTTTCTGCAATTCATACAGTACATTGATTGCCTGAAGCGGAGTCATATCAAGAATTTCAATCCCGCTTAATTTATCAAGTACCAGCTTTTCCTTTTTGCTGATTGTACTTTCTCTTTTAGGCGCTGGGTCTTCATCAAAGAATGACAGTTGGGCAGCGGCAGCTGTTTCAGCAATCTGAAGTCTGTGAGATTCCTGCATGTCCTCAGTCTTAACCGGTGTTTCATGACCTGCGCTTCTTTGTCCATGAAGTTCAGTTGAAATTTGCGCGTCTGTCTGCTCGAGAATCTGCAGGATTTCTGCTGCACGCTCAATTAGCTCTGCTGGCAATTCAGCTAACTGGGCAACATGGATTCCGTAGCTTTTATCTGCTGCGCCTTCCCTGATTTTATGAAGGAAAACAACCTTCCCATTTTGTTCAACTGCGCTTACATGGACGTTCTTCAATTTCAACAGCTCATTTTCAAGCGTTGTCAGTTCATGATAATGAGTTGAAAAAAGTGTCTTTGCACCAATTTTATCATGGATATATTCAATCATTGCCTGGGCTAGTGCCATTCCGTCATAGGTAGATGTTCCCCGGCCAATTTCATCAAACAGAATCAAACTGTTCTCCGTAGCGTTCGTAATCGCATTCTTCGCTTCAAGCATCTCGACCATAAACGTACTCTGTCCTGATACCAGGTCATCCGCCGCACCAATCCTCGTGAATACCTGGTCAAAGATTGGCATCACCGCTTCAGATGCAGGTACGAAGCAGCCTATTTGCGCCATGATAGCCGTAAGCGCAATTTGGCGCATATACGTACTTTTACCAGACATATTTGGCCCAGTAATAAGGAGAACTTCCCTTTCCGAATCCATAAAGCAGTCATTTGGAACATATTCCTGTGCATTCATAACCTTTTCTACTACAGGATGACGGCCATCTTTGAGCACAATTTCCCTGTCAACAGAAAACGACGGTCTTACATATCGACGCTGTTCGCTAAGCTCGGCAAATCCAAGCAGGACGTCCAATTCACTGAGTGCTTTCGCAAGTCCCTGCAATCTTGGGATATATTCTTTGATTGTTTCGCGTATGCCGGTAAATAGCTGGTACTCAAGCTCAACGCTTTTTTCCTCGGCTGCAAGAATCAATTCTTCCTTTTCTTTCAGTTCAGGAGTGATAAAGCGCTCAGCATTCGAGAGGGTCTGCTTCCGTTCATACTGGCCTTCCTGAAGCAAATGCAGATTGGCGCGTGTCACCTCAATATAGTAACCAAAGATTCGGTTGTAGCCGACCTTCAAGGATTTAATGCCCGTTTTCTCACGCTCCTGGCGCTCGAGCATCGCGATCCATGTTTTTCCGTTTCTGCTTGCATCCCGGTATTGATCGAGCTGCTCATCATATCCATCCCGTATGATATTGCCTTCCTTGACAGACATTGGAGGATTATCAACGATAGCCTGCTCGAGCAAATCCGCGGCTTCTTCACAAGGGTCAAGGCGATCAGCCATGCGTGATGCTTCTTCATGTGAAAGGTTCTGTAAAATATGCTTTAAAGAAGGCACCTGTAATAACGACCTTTTTAGTTGCATCAAATCCCTTGGATTCAAGTTGCCAAATGCAACCCTGCCAGCAAGCCTTTCAAGATCATAAACTTCTTTTAGTTTTTCTCTTAGTTCCTGCCGTTCAAAGAATTGTCCTACAAACAGCTCGACCATTCCCTGCCTGCGGCGAATATCCTCTTGATCAATGAGCGGCCTGTTGATCCATTGCTTGAGCATCCTTCCGCCCATAGCCGTCATTGTTTCATCCAGCAGCCACAAAAGCGTGCCTTTTTTAGCAGTGGAACGGATTGTTTCGGTCAGTTCAAGATTTCGCTTTGAAAAATAATCTATTTTCATATATTGCTGTACTTTGTAAACAGATACTTTCTGCAAATGATCAAGACTGCGTTTTTGGGTCCTGAACAAATAATTGAATAATCTTGATGCTGTTGTTCTTAATTCAGCATCTTCAAGCTCTGAAAAAAGCTCCATGAAAGATTCATTCAGTTCCGTGTTATCTTCGATCGATAAAGCTAGAATCGAACGTTCCTTCAGCTTTTTTTCGATTTCAGGAGAAAGCGAGCTTGCAATGACTACTTCCTTTGCACCGGACATCGTCAGCTCATTGATCAATTCCTCGATGTTTCCTGTTAAAAGCGTGGCCCTGCTTTCACCAGTTGTCAGATCGCTGCAGGCAAATCCATACTTATCTCCAGGGAAAATGGAAACAGACGCGATAAAATTGTTTTCTTTATCTGTAAGTCCGCGGCCTTCCATCATCGTACCAGGTGTGATCAGCTGGACAACCTCTCGCTTCACAACACCTTTTGCTGTTTTCGGATCTTCGGTTTGTTCGCATATTGCTACTTTATATCCTTTCGCAATAAGCTGTTCAATATAGTTTGGAGCAGAATGGTAAGGCACTCCGCACATCGGAATCCGTTCCTCTCCGCCACCCTCTCTGCTGGTAAGGGTAATCTCAAGCTCTTGAGATGCTTTCAGTGCATCTTCAAAGAACATTTCATAAAAATCGCCAAGGCGGAAAAATAAAAAGGCATCTTGGTAGTCTGCCTTAACTTGCAGGTATTGCTTTATCATAGGGGTATATGTAGCCATATTATCCTCCAACATTCACTATAATTCGATCTTATACTCTAAATATCTATTATAACTCGACAAAAGTGAATTTTCGATAGAATCCCCTTAAAAAGAATTACCAATCCCCAATCACCACACCAAAGCATCACCGCATCGGGGGTCTGGCCCCCACCGCTTTAACGTTTTACCGTGTCGGGGGTCTGACCCCCAATGCTTTAACGCATAAAAGCAGGACTTTTTCAGTCCTGCTTGTTAGTTTTGGAAGACTTTATATTTACGTGCGAGTTCGACCCATTCGTAACGTTTATGTGTTTCCAGCTTTTCACCGATTTTCTGGCGATGGTTTTCGACTGTTTTGACTGAAATACTGAGTCTATCAGCAATATCTTTTTGTGAAAAGCCCATGACCGTCAGGATGAAGACCTCCTGTTCCCGCTTTGTGATCGGCAAATCGAGTTTCTGAAAATGCTCAACTCCACCATCGCCCTTCAATTCAAACGTATCGAATACCTTCTGATTAGCTAAAATCCGATCGAGTGATTGAACAAATTCGTCCCGATTATGCAGCTTGATTAAATATCCATCTGCTCCTGCCTCATATAATTTTTTCTGATACCCAATATCATCACGCATTGAATATATAACAATTTTGGCCTCCGGCAGTTTTTTCCTCAATTTATCCAATGTACTCGGACCATCAAATCGTGTTAGCATCGAAACTTCAAGCAACACTAGGTCAGCTGGAAACTGTTCAGCAGCCTTAAGCCCCTCATAATCATCACATGCACAAATTCTTTCATCGATGCAAAACGACTTCTCTAAAAGCACGCTTAATCCATCTCGCACAATTTCATGGTCGTCGATGATCAATACATTCATGTTCTTCCTCTCCCACGTCACGCTTACAATTTCTTCTGTTCTCTTTACCCTTCCATTTTAACCCGGTACTTCTCCTTAATATTGCAGCGTTTATTAACATTGAGTGAATGTTTTCATAAAAAAAGACCTGGAGCAGGTCTAATAAAAATCTGTTATTTGATTAATAAAGGCTTTTGATATTTACTATGCTGATCTTTTTCTCCAATATATTCGAAGCCGTTATCCTTATAAAACCGATTTAGTTTAGGATTGTTTGCAACACAATCAAGCTTAATGTATTCTTTTTCGGTATTAACATTCTGATGAATCCATTCTATTATTTCCATTCCCAGCCTCTTGCCCATATTTTCTGGACTGATAGCAAGTCTATGCAAGTATAGTGACTCAGAATTTGTTTCGACACCAAAAATATGTTGGTCCCACTCACTTTGGCGGCTGGAAAGTGTAAAAGTTCCGATCATGTTCTCTTCTTTCAAGAGAATATACGTATCCCTATGTAAGATGGCTTCTTTAATTTCCTCATCATCCCCACCGATTAAAAGATATTGCCATTGATTAATCCTGTTATCTTTCATCCATTGAGCAATCTTTTTAAGAAAGGCAATTACATCCTGTGTCTCCTCTTGTGTTGCTAATCTTATTTGAAAGTTCCCTTCCATATATTTGAGCCCCTTTAAGCGTTTTCAATTACTATTTCTATATGAAACACGGTTTTCCTGCAAAAAAAACAGGCTAAAATTCAGCCTGTTTACAAAATAAATTATTTTAATGAGTTTAATACTTTCTCTATATTCTCGTTCGTCATTTCTACTGCCTGCTGCATCGTCCTAACTTCGTTTGATGCCCAATAATCGTATAATCTGGCTAAATCATTCCGATTGTATACTTGATTAGCAAATTCGCTAAAGAAGTATACCAATAAAACATTCACGACATTGGCCGGCAGCTTTTTACGTGTCGATATTGATCTTAGGGCTATATTTTCAAGCCCGCGAATATTGTTATTTGTTAGTTTCTCCACCACTTCTATTGGCAAGGCAGTTTCGCAGAATTGAAGGAAGTCTGGGTCATTTAAAAGTTTATTCATAGAAAAATCTCCTGCTTTATTTACTTTTTTCAGATCGTTTTGATCGCATTCTCCAATAGTTCGATGTCTTTAGAGATTTCTTTCCTGATCCTGACATCATTACACCTTTGATATTCAATATGCAGCCGTCTGAGTTCCTCACGAAAAATTAGATGTTCAAAGTTGTTATTCATAATCGCCCTCATTATCATTGACTATTCTAGAAAATATCTTCCCATAATTTCCTTAAGTCAAACAAATTTTATTTTGAGGGGATGTTATGCTTACCTTAACATTAAGCAGTGATCGATTGGAAGAGGTATTTTGGTTTATTTAATTTTCCCAATGAACTGGGCTCATCATCCATGTAGAGACTGCGGACCTGCTCCTTATACACAATTTGTTTGAATTTTTTATCAATCCTTTTTCAAAACCTTCCCTACTGCCCAACTTTGGTGATCGTGAAACAAACAATTTATGGCCTTAGCTGGTTCCAACCACCTTAGGTAGTGACCATCTTCTGTCGGCTTCCCTGACTTGCATAATATGTTACAGAAGTAAAAATGCCCCTCACTTAAATAGTAGCTCCTATCATTTGCCGAATAAAAGTAACGTAGGGCGCACCCTATAAACGATCCTATTTCTAGCGTCATGCCCATTTCTTCAATACCTTCTCTTAAGAGGCATTCTTCATGCGATTCTTCGTTTTCCAGGCCTCCGCCAGGCAAAAAATAATTGCCATCATCGGTTTGAATTACTGCGATTTTATCCTTATGTTCATTGAAAATAAGACCATAGATACAAGGCCTATAAATGTAATCCACATCATCCTCTTTGAAACCAAAAATGTTCATACTGTTACTTCTTCCTCTCTCTCTAAAAGAGTGACTGGGTACACTTGTTTCTATTCAGTATAAGAAGCTTGATTTAGACTCTGTATCTATATTTCTTTTTAGTACTGAAGGAAATTTGTATCGCTCGGAGTGACTGCTTTTATAAAATCCATATCAGCTTTACCAGGGTCTACAACGACAAATTCTGTAGCCCAATGGCCGGAATGAAAGATCACGTTACTGTCATTATAAAAATTAACCGTAAACCATTTAAATTTTTCAGCCATTTCATAGTGCTGCGTCAAATAAACTTCTATACTTCTATTTTTACTAAATTTAAATATTGTTAAGTTTGTTTCCTCTTTAAATACCTCTGCGAATACTGTATTTATTTCAGTCAGAATTTCTTTTTCCTCATTCCAGCACTGTATTTCAATCATATTAGCCTTCTTTAAATAATATTGAGTCAATGGCACCCAATAATTATAGTTTTCTGGCAATGGAAAAGTCGGATTTTCATCATAAGTAAACCATGGAACAGTAAATTGTATCTCCACATTTCTTCTCCTCCACCTGCATTTTCTGCTAATTATATAATTCGTCTTAATTTAGTGCATTCCTTTCCTTAAACGCTGGAATATTACTGTTAAAGCAATAATTGTTATTTATTATTAGGTTAAGAGGCTGTGTTATCCCTTCATTGTACCTTTTCGTTCTATGTAGTCGATTTTTTGCGGCGCAAGGGTAATCATGGAGGACTTTTAAATGCTTCGTCGCACCTGTCTATGTACGTTGGAAATGTGCAAGCATTTTGGATGATCCCACTACCCTCTGCTCAATCAATAAATGCTAAAAGGTAATACTGACCTTTAACACACCTCAAAATATAATAGCAACTGATCAAGAACCTGCTACTGCTACTCATCAATGGGCCATCCCCTTAAGTTGGCGATATCATCAGTCCAAAAAAACAATTCACATGTCAAGAATAAAAAAAACTAGGAAGTGCGAGCTTCCTAGTTCGATGTTATTCTTCTTCAGTTCCTAAAAGGAAATCTGGGTTCAGGTCTTCGAACTCGTCGTCATCGACACCATGGCCCCATTCATCATCGTCACAGTCGCATCCGCCTGGATGGACAAGAACACATACCTTTGTTTCTCCGATGACTTCAACCATGAACTCCCTCTCTACATGCACGATGATCTTATTGCCGTTTGGCGAGATGACTGCTTCGATGCAGTTAGGCTGCTGAAGCACCTCGACAAGTACATCGTGGTCATCCATGCAATCTGGGTCGCGGTATTTCAGCTTGATGACATCGCAGTATGTTACTTTTTCTGTTACTACTTCTGTTCTTGTATTATCATCAAAGGAATACCAGATATTGTTGTCATAAGACCCGCTTACCTCAACTGTTTTGCCGACCTTTTTTGCTTTATACTTATGGTTTATGACCCAAGCGCCTAGAATGCTGCTCGGATGATGCGCTGGGTTGATCGTATGATTGGACTGTGTAAACTTGCGTCCTTTCGCTACGACGGCTTTCGTGATAATCTCTCTGTAATCTCCCATTGCGAGCGAAACCTCCTCAATCTTTTTCAATTCATCCTATGCGTGATATTAGACTAGTGTGCGATTAATTTTAGAACAGCTAGTAAAAACTTAGGCATAGTTCATTGTATGCCCATTCGCGTTGAATGTTCCCGATTGATGAAAAAGTGGAGGCCAGAACATAAAAAAACATGGTATCTATCTTGTATAGATACCATGTTCCAATAAAATTTTAAGTGTTTAATGACTGCAGCTGCTGCCACAGCTCTCGCCATTTTTTATCGCTGCGCCAGTTTCCCCGCGAAGAACATCTCCGCCAGTTGAAGCAACCACCTCATCCGTAACGGTATTTGAAATCGTTGTAGCAATTAATTGAAGAAGTTCATTTACCTCCATTTGAGATTGCTTGAATTCTTGTACCACTGGAATTTCGTCAAGCTGCTGCTCTAAGGAAGCAATTTTTTCTTCTGTCTTTTGTAGAGCTTCTGTTTTTCCGTAGTGCTGGAAGTTAACAGCCTGTTTTTGCAAACCTTTGATAGAAGAAATAATGGTTTTTACTTTTTCATTTTCGTGAATCTGCGCTTCTGCACGCTTGAAAAAGTCTACTTCCTCCGTCTCAGCAATCATTAATGCTATTTCTCTTGAACGCTTGATAATGTCATCTTTATTGTATTTAGCCAACTTACTTCACCTCAACTGGTTCAAATTCTTTGATCATTTCCCCGTTTAATGACCATGTTTTTGCATTTGTAATTTTCACTTTCACAATTTTGCCAATCGCTGTTTTTGGACCGACAAAATTCACAAGCTTCTGCTTGCTTGTATAGCCAGCAAGGACATCAGGGTTGTTCTTGCTTTCGCCTTCTACCAATACTTCAACAATCTGATCCTGATATTTTTTCATGGACTGTGCAGATTGCTCATTAACAAGTGCATTTAATCGCTGCAAACGCTCTTTCTTTACTTCCATCGGGACATTGTCCTGCATCTTCGCAGCAGGTGTTCCTTCCCTTGGTGAATAAATGAACGTATATGCAGCTTCAAAGCCAACTTCACGAACAAGGGACATTGTTTCTTCAAATTGCTCCTCGGTTTCATTCGGATAGCCTACAATGATATCTGTAGTCATAGTAACATTAGGGATTGCGGCCTTAATTTTACGGACTAGCTTAAGATATTGTTCACGTGTATATTTACGTGCCATTATCTTCAATACATCAGTGGAACCAGATTGTACCGGAAGATGGATATGATCCATCAAATTACCGCCTTTTGCGAGCACTTCGATCAAATGATCGTCAAAGTCGCGAGGATGGCTTGTTGTAAAGCGGATTCTAGGAATATCAATTTTACTGATTTCATCCATCAGGTCACCAAGACCAAATGACATATCAGTAAAGTCTTTTCCATACGCGTTTACGTTCTGCCCTAGCAGGGTAATTTCCTGATAGCCCTGTGCAGCAAGCTGACGTACTTCCTGAATGATATCTTCTGGACGGCGGCTGCGCTCCTTGCCGCGAGTATAAGGAACGATGCAGTATGTGCAGAACTTATCACAGCCATACATAATGTTAACCCATGCCTTAATATTGCCCCGGCGAACTTTAGGAAGGTTTTCAATTACATCCCCTTCCTTAGACCAAACCTCAATAACCATTTCCTTCGACATATATGCTTCATGGAGAATGTTTGGCAAACGGTGGATATTATGTGTTCCAAAAATCATATCAACCTGGTTATATGTTTTTAAGATCTTATTTACAACTGATTCTTCCTGTGACATACAGCCACATACACCCAGCAGGAGATCAGGCTTTTCTTTTTTCAGATGTTTTAGATGCCCAAGTTCTCCAAAAACCTTATTTTCGGCATTTTCTCTGATCGCACAAGTATTTAAAAGAATGACATTTGCGTCTTCCACCGTGTCAGTCGGCTCATAACCAAGGTTTAAGAAGATTCCTGCCATAACTTCTGTGTCATGTTCATTCATCTGACAGCCAAACGTGCGGATGTAGAACTTACGTCCCTGGCCCATTCCATGGAACTGCTCAGGAATGGCAAAGTCCTTATGATACGCTACTTCTTCCTTGCCGCGTTTCTTCGCATCCTTCAAGGAAGGAGCTGTATAAACTGTTTCAAAGTACTTGCTGTAATCCTTATCGGATTTTTTGTCTGAAGAATCAGCAATTTGTACTTGTTGGCTTTCCAAGCGTTGTTTTTCGTTCATTGTAGATCCCCTTTCGTTAGAAAAGCGTGAGCGATTTGAGCCGCTACGAATTGCATTAATCCGCTGCTATGAATAAGGGTGTTATTAACAGCTCATGCAGAGTGAAAACGGTCAGGCACTGGAGTCTATCACCAGAACACTGCCGCATTTTAAAAAACAGGGATAATTAATTTTGAAACCCTGAAAATATTAAATATACACATTATAATAGTATAAACTCTTCACTCAATGAAAACAATAGTAGGCACTGTAAATACAGCATTCCTTTATAAAAATTGCCTGTCTAATATCCAATATTACCTCAACAATATATCTTTAGGTGTGATGCTTGTCACGAATAAACGATAATAAAAACCCCAATCAAATGATTGGGGTCTAATATTTCCATTCCAAGTACCTCTTTGGTTTAGAAGACAATTTTAATTACATGAATTCTGCAACTAGCTTATCAAAGTGAGCTTGATCAAGCTTAAGGTCTGCATCTACAAGTGGAGTTTCTGAGTAGCCGCTAACTAGCTCCTGGTATGATTTGCGCTCGGTGTTTTGATAGATTAAGCCCGTTACAAGTCCATTATGCTGCATCAAAGTTTGCATTGCAGCTTCGCGGTTTGATGGGTCATATCCCTCGATATCGCTAAGCTTTGTCAGGTTTTCTTTGAACCAGTCATATGTGTTGACTTTATTGTAAGTTACACATGGGCTGAATACGTTGATTAAAGAGAAACCTTCGTGATTGATTCCTGCTTCGATAAGAGCGGTTAAATCCTTAAGGTCAGTTGAGAAGCTTTGTGCCACGAATGTAGCGCCAGCTGTCAAAGCTAATTCCATTGGAGAAATCGCTTGTTCGATTGAACCCATTGGAGTTGATTTCGTCTTGAATCCAGCAGCAGAACGAGGGGATGTTTGTCCCTTTGTCAAACCGTAAATCTGGTTATCCATAACGATATAAGTAATATTGATGTTACGGCGGATTGCATGGACTGTATGTCCCATTCCGATCGCGAATCCGTCACCGTCTCCACCTGAAGCGATAACTGTCAAATCACGGTTAGCCATTTTCACGCCTTGCGCGATAGGAAGCGCACGTCCATGGATACCGTGGAATCCATAAGAGTTAATATATCCGGAGATACGGCCAGAACAGCCGATACCTGAAATAACTGCCAATCCTTCGGGCTCTAGTCCAACATTCGCAGCAGCACGCTGAATTGCCGCCTGTACAGAGAAGTCGCCACAGCCTGGGCACCAGTTTGGTTTTACATTATTGCGAAATTCTTTAAAAGTCGCCATCCTAGAACAACTCCTTGCATTTTGTATGGACTTCCTGCGGCAAGAATGGATTTCCGTCATACTTGAGAATCTTAGTGATCTTCTCATGACTTCCCACGTTCATCTTCATAATGTTTGCCAGCTGTCCTGTTGCATTATTTTCAATAACTGCAACCTTCTTTGCAGATTTAACAAGCTGCATCATTTCATCAGCTGGGAATGGATGGATCAGGCGCACATGTGCGTGGTTTACTTTCAAACCATCCTTCTCAAGTCTTCCCATTGCTTCTTCAATTGCACCCCGTGTAGAGTTAAAACCTACGATCAATAGATCAGCTTCCTCGTGTGGAGCGTTTTTATGGATTGGCGTATCGAACTTCAGATTGCTGATCTTGCGGAAGCGCTTATCCATCTGAGCAATGCGGTTCGCAGCAGATTCTGAAGGTTTTCCAGTTTCGTCATGCTCAACGCCAGTAACATGGTGGATACCGTTCTTCATTCCTGGGACGACACGTGGTGATACACCATCTTCAGTCACTTCATAACGCTTAAAGTAACCCTTGTCATCAATTTCAGGTAGTGCTTCAGTAGCTAATTTCCCACGGCGGATTTCAACTTTGTCAAATGCAAGCGGTTCAACAGTCTGCTTTCCTAATGATAACTGAAGGTCAGTCAGCACGATAACCGGGCACTGATATTCTTCTGCAAGGTTAAAAGCTTCTGTCGTATCGTAGAAGGCTTCCTGAACAGTACTTGGAGCCATAACAATTTTAGGAATCTCACCGTGAGTTCCATAAATCATTGCCATAAGGTCGGATTGTTCCTGCTTAGTAGGAAGACCTGTTGATGGGCCGCCACGCTGAGTGTCAACAATTACAAGCGGAGTTTCAGTAATACCTGAAAGACCGATTGCTTCCATCTTCAATGAAAGACCAGGACCTGCAGAAGCTGTTAGCGCACGCACGCCACCATAGTTTGCGCCAATTGTCATCGTAACGGCCGCAATCTCATCTTCTGTCTGGATAACTGTTCCGCCAAGAGCAGGAAGTTTCTTGATCAAATATTCCATAATTTCTGATGCAGGTGTGATTGGGTATGCAGCCATGAAACGGCAGCCTGCTGCCACAGCACCAAGTGCGATCGCATCGTTACCAATCATAAATAGGCGTTTTAGACCGTCCGCTTTTTCAAGCTGCATAGTCTCGGAATCGCCTAATTGTTGTTTCGTATATTCGTAGCCCGCTTTGATGGCTTCCATATTTTTATCGACAACTTGTTGTCCTTTGCGTCCGAAGATTTCCTGGACGACTTCTTCAAAAACCTGGATATCCAAATCTAAAATAGCACTAGTCGCACCGATGGCAACCATGTTTTTCATAAGAGATGTTCCCAGTTCAGTAGCCATTTCCGTAAATGGAACCGCATACATCGCGGCTTGAGTATCCTCTGGCTTCTTTGGGTCAAACTTAGCATCAGCAATAATTACGCCATTCTCATGCAATTCTTTGTAGTTTACATCGATTGTTTCCTGGTCGAAAGCTACAAGAATATCTAAATCGTCAGAAATAGATCGAACCTCTGTAGTGCTTACTCGAATCTTATTATTTGTATGTCCGCCTTTGATACGTGATGAAAAGTGACGGTAGCCATACAAGTAGTAGCCTAGACGGTTCAATGCAATAGAGAAAATTTCCCCGGTAGATTCAATTCCTTCTCCCTGCTGTCCGCCAACTTTCCATGAAAGTTGATTGATCATCTCTTACACCCCTTTAGATACGTAAAAAAATATGTAAAAACGTTCGTTATTAAGTGTAGCACTTTTCCTAGTCATTCACTAGAATTAACGGTTTTCAAACAAAATCGCATCTGAAATCTAGCAAAAGGATGGTACTAAACGCTTACAATTCTAGACCTATGTGAAAAAAAAAGCAACCCTTTATAAGGAAATATTGACGAAAATATGAATATTTTTTTATTTATTAAAATATTATAAGTTCATCGCCTTCCGCTTTTAACTAAAAAACAGGTGAACCCCTTGATGCTATTGGTTTTTGCCGTTTCCCCACGGGAGTCGATCCGCCATATTCGAAAATAAAAACTTCTTTACTTGTATATCAGAATAGTATTTTTGTAATTCATTCCATAAGTTTTCGTATTGATTGTTTCCAGCTAGCTTTGTTACCGAAAATTCGGTACCGTCAAAGTCAGAGCCAAACCCCACATGGTTCTCTCCTCCTAATGAACATACATATTCCAGGTGACGGAGAACATCATCTAAAACAGCTTCCTTAGTTCCCGATAAAAATTCCGGCACAAATGTAAGTCCCATTACTGAGTCCCTTTCAATTAATGCCAAGACCTGATCATTCCGCAGGTTTCTCGGATGCGGACAAAGAGAATGACAATTGGAATGCGAAGCAAACATATGCCTGCTTGTTTCGATTACATCCCAGAATCCCCGCTCTGATAGATGGGAGACATCGCATGCCGTATTTGTGTCGTTTAACACCTTTATTACCTGTTTGCCGAATCTTGAAAGTCCTGCTCCTCGTTCTTCCAATGCACCGTCTGCAACACAGTTTCCATAATTCCATGTCAACCCCACTGCTCTGACTCCAAGCCTTAGCAGCGTTCGCAATTTCAACAGATCCTGGCCAATTGCGTCACATCCCTCCAGCGTCAGCATCGCCCCTATTTCCTTTTCACCCAACTCACGTATATCCTCTTTGCTTTTTACCAGCTTCATCTGCGGATAGGGTGAGAGAACCTTCTCGTAAAATAAGTCCGCCATCCTAAGTGCTGCCTGAAATTTCAAATCAGGATGGACCGACTCCGGGACATAGATGGCAAAGAATTGAACTTTGGTCTTTGAAATGACCAACTGCTCCAGATTTACCTGCAACTCCTTTGAACTGCCGAAATCGAGGTCTGGATTCATAAATAACTTATATAATACATCACAGTGAGCATCGAATATTTTCATAAGAACTCCTCCTATTTATATTGATAATACGGCAAAAAACGAAAGAAACCTGCTTGCAAAAGCAAACAGGCAGATTATCTATACCATATATATCCTTAAATAAACAAATTCTATCTTTATGGCGGACTTCCGCCAGAGTTACCTAGGTTCTACGATCAGTTTGATTGCCGTTCGTTCTTCGCCATCAATCAGGATATCAGTAAATGCCGGGATGCAAATTAGATCGACGCCGCTAGGTGCTACGAACCCTCTTGCGATCGCTACTGCCTTTACGGCCTGATTTAATGCACCCGCTCCAATCGCCTGGATTTCTGCGCCGCCTCTTTCACGCAGTACTCCAGCAAGCGCACCAGCTACAGAATTAGGATTAGATTTTGCTGAAACTTTTAATATTTCCATTCCTGGCTCCTCCTTATATTGTCCCGATCCTGGATGCCATAAGTGGACATCCAGGTTTGTTTGTTCCACTGCTACTATATTCAGGAGGAAGCCTACATATGACCCACAATAAAAAATCTGCGGAGAAAGTCGTGAAAACAGATTCTTTTGGTTACGTATAGAATGGGTGGTCATCATTAACAAGGATTGTTTGTATCTTCACTGCCTTGCCTGTTTTCTTGTCAAGGTCAATCAAGACAGCAGATAGCTGAGAGCGACCGTCCTTCGCGACCTCAAACCTCGTGGGAAGGCTTGTCAAAAACCTTCTGAGGACAGCTTCCTTCTCGACGCCCAATATGCCGTCATATGGCCCCGTCATGCCCACGTCGGATAAAAATGCTGTACCATTAGGCAGGATTCTCTGATCCGCTGTCTGGACATGAGTATGCGTTCCTACAACTGCTGATACTTTACCGTCGAGATACCAGCCCATCGCTTGCTTCTCACTTGTTGCCTCAGCGTGAAAATCCACAAAAATCATCGGCGTTCTTTTCCTTGCTTCTGCAATCAACTCATCTGCCTTTTTAAAGGGACAGTCAATCGGAGTTAAAAAGGTTCTCCCCTGTAAATTGATGATCGCAAGCTCTTCCTGATTAATCTTTAAATATACAATGCCCTTTCCCGGTACCTCTTCAGGGAAATTGGCAGGTCTCACTAGATATTTGGCATTATCAATAAATTCAAAAATGTCACGGTTATCCCAGGCATGGTTTCCAAGCGTTACAGCCTGTGCTCCCTCTTCAAGAAATTGGCGATAAATCTTTTCAGTTATCCCTTTTCCGCTGGCCGCATTTTCCCCATTGATGACCGTCACAGTCGGCCGATATTTTTCTTTCAACTTTGGCAGGTATTCGGTTACCATATCTCGTCCTGGAGAACCTACTACGTCTCCCACAAATAAAATTCGCATCAAAATTCCCTTTCCTGTCTCAAATTTAAGCCGTGTAAATCAAATTGTATCATACTCACATATCTTTAAGTAAATCTATAGATGAGCATATAACAGTACATTATCATCAATAAAAAAAGCGGTGCAAAAGCACCGCTTTATTTTGCGTATTCAACTGCCCGAGTCTCACGGATGACTGTAACCTTGATATGACCTGGATAATCGAGCTCTTCCTCGATTTTCTTACGGATATCACGGGCCAGGCGGTGAGCCTGCAAGTCATCAATTTGATCTGGTCTTACCATAATCCTGATTTCTCTGCCTGCTTGAATTGCAAACGACTTTTCGACTCCTTCATATGACTCAGAAATTTCTTCCAATCTTTCAAGGCGTCTAATGTAGTTTTCAAGCGCTTCGCTGCGGGCACCAGGCCTTGCAGCTGACAATGCATCAGCAGCAGCAACGAGTACTGCAATAACCGAAGTTGGCTCTGTATCGCCATGGTGAGAAGCAATACTATTGATGACAACAGGATGCTCCTTATACTTAGTAGCAAGTTCCACCCCGATTTCTACGTGGCTACCTTCTACTTCATGGTCGATCGCCTTTCCGATGTCATGCAGGAGTCCTGCGCGGCGAGCCAATGTCTCATCTTCACCTAACTCAGCAGCAAGCAAGCCGGACAACTGCGCTACTTCCATTGAATGCTTTAGAACATTCTGTCCGTAGCTGGTTCGATACTTCAAACGGCCAAGAATTTTGATTAAGTCTGGATGCAGTCCGTGAACGCCCACCTCGAAAGTTGTTTGTTCCCCAACCTCACGGATGTGCTCATCCACTTCACGGCGTGCCTTCTCAACCATTTCCTCAATTCGAGCCGGATGAATACGTCCGTCCTGAACTAGCTTGTCTAGAGCTAAACGGGCTGTTTCACGCCTGATTGGATCGAAACCGGAAAGGATTACTGCTTCCGGAGTGTCATCAATAATGAGGTCGATTCCCGTCAACGTTTCCAGGGTACGGATATTCCGTCCCTCACGGCCGATAATGCGTCCCTTCATTTCGTCATTCGGAAGGTTTACGACTGACACAGTTGTTTCAGCAACATGGTCAGCTGCGCATCTTTGGATGGCTAGTGAAAGAACTTCCTTAGCTTTTTTATCGGATTCCTCTTTCGCCCTGTTTTCGTTTTCCTTAATCATTAGTGCAATGTCGTGAGCAAGTTCTTGCTCAGTTCGTTCCAAAATGATGGATTTAGCCTCATCACGCGTTAAGCCCGAGATGCGTTCTAGTTCAGCCTGCTGTTTTCGTACCATCTCGTCCACTTTGCTTTCCATCTCTTCAATATGCTGTTGTCTTTTGGAAAGAGCGTCATCTTTTTTCTCTAAAAGATTTTCCCGTTTATTCAACGTTTCATCTTTACGGTCAAGATTCTCCTCTTTTTGCAATAAACGATTTTCTTGTTTTTGCAGTTCATTTCTTCGCTCACGAATTTCACGCTCTGCTTCAGTGCGCAGCTTGTGATTTTCATCCTTAGCCTCTAGCAGGGCTTCTTTTTTCATAGCCTCTGCTCCGCGCTTCGCATCTTCGATAATCTGCTCAGCAGCGTTTCTGGCACCTGCAATTTTTGCTTCCGCAACGGATTTACGATAAAAATAGCCAACAACTGCACCGACGAATAGGCCAAGCAAAATGGAGATGATCAAAATAATAGGATCCATCATTTTCACCTCCTCTTGCTATGAACTTGTGTTACGTTTTTTAAAGTGTCGGCATGTACATTGTTTCAAGCATCAACATACAGCTCTAATGCTTTTAAACGTTTTTAATACCATGAAAATGTAAAATATACATTTTTAATTGTAAAGCTGCTAAATTTTATTGTCAAGGGTTTGTCCCCCAAGGATTCTAAACCTTTTTATTCATTATTCTATTTTTTCTAATTTTTATTGGCTCTGTTAAACAAGGCTGTTGATTTTCGTTCCAGGCGCTTCGCTTTCCGCGGGGCTGGCGCTGAGCCTCCTCGTCGCTTCGCTCCTGCGGGGTCTCACCTGACCAGCTGCGCCCGCAGGAGTCTACGCGCCTTCCACTACAATCAACAGG
>NZ_JBALQL010000025.1:0-104388 GCF_036964885.1 Bacillus sp. JJ1122
ATATATTTTTACAGGTAAGCTATATACATTAAAGAATCAAAGTTCTTGTTTTCAATGAAGGAGAATAAACGACTTTTTTCTATAATGGAATTATTAATCCAAAAATATATCCAGAGTGAATAATAAATTGACTTAATATTCATTTTCCATTGCTGGAAATTCTCCCAATGATTCACTAGTGAGTTTACCTTGTAAACCTGTTAGCCTTGTAAATGGCCTGTTTTTATCCTAAAAAACTACAAACAGGAGGTTTACAGATGAATAAACTATTTCTTTTTGCGGTCACTATATCACTTATAATTGGTTCATATAGCGTGTTTCCTACGCACCATTTCAATGCTGAAACAGTCGATCAGAAGGCTGCTGAAACTTTGACTTATAAAAAAGTCGAGGTAAACACGAAAGTATCTACATCAACTGACAACCGGTTCATAAAAGAAGATGAAAAGAAACTGCTTGCCCGTCTTGTCGAGGCAGAAGCAGAAGGTGAACCATATGAAGGGAAAGTTGCTGTTGCTGACGTCGTACTGAATCGCGTTGAGCACGAACAATTTCCAGACACAATCAAGGAAGTTATCTATCAAAAGAATGCTTTTGAACCAGTTCAGAATGGTTCAATTAACAAACCAGCAAGCAAGGAAGCAGTTAAGGCTGTTGAAGAAGCTCTAATCGATCAGGATAAAAACGAAGAACTTCTTTACTTTTATAACCCAGAAACTGCGACAAGTGATTGGATCTTTTCCCGTGAAGTTGTGAAAAAAATCGGCAATCACTCCTTTGCTATTTAAAAAGCGCGAACAGCAAAAATGCTGCGCGCTTTTTTGTTTGCAAAAAATCATAGCTGCTTCTATTTAAAATTTCCTTTTGAAAACATACTTATACCGGATCAGAGGGTCAAATTGTTGATTAGCACATTGAAATTTTGAAATGACAGTAAAATCATTTTTAATAAGAACACAACTAATATAAAATAGCATTACATATATGATTTCAAAAAATCTTGATACTGAGATTTCGTGAGGATTTTAACTATAAAAGGAAGTGATGAAGTGAGGAAGCATTCTGTTAAATGGGCATTAATTTTATCAGTCCTTTCTTTTTTAATCATGCTTATAGGGCTTGGTTGGACGATTCAAAACCAATTTTTCAGCAGGGAAGAAGCTTCAAATGTAATAAAAAAAGTTGAACCAGCTGAGGCAAAGTCAACCAAAAAGGGGAAGGTTGTCGTCGCATTGGGGGACTCATTGACTCGGGGTACAGGAGATGAGAGTGGTAAAGGCTATATTGGTTATTTAGTGGATGAGCTTGAGGAAAAATCGAAAGAAAAAATCACGATCCATAACTACGGAGTAAAAGGTTATCGCTCCGCGCAGCTGTTAAATCAAGTGAAGCAGGCGGAGATCCAAAGGCAAATCAAAAATGCGGACTACATACTGATTACAATTGGCGGCAATGATCTTTTTCAAAGCGGGCAAACGTTCATGAATCTGGACGCAAAAAAGATTGCACAGCTTAGACAGGGCTATATTAAGAACCTTGAGGCGGTATTAAAGGAACTGAGATCAATCAATAAGGAGGCAGTGATCTTCCAGATTGGCCTTTATAACCCTTTCATTGACTTGAATGATGCTGAAGCCACAACAAAAATTGTCCGTGAATGGAACTTTGAGACAAGCAAGCTTCTGGATATGGATCAGAAGACCATTTTTGTTCCGACATTTGATTTGTTTCAGATTAGCGTGAATGATTACTTGTATACAGATAAATTCCATCCGAACGCAGAAGGCTACAGGCTGATTGCTGAACGGGTTGCATCATTGATTTCATGGTAGGGGGGATGGAGAATGAGTGAGATTACGCTTTCGGTTAAAGGGCTGAAAAAGAGGATTGGCAAAAAGGAAATCATTAAAGGTCTTGATTTTGAGCTAAAAAGAGGGGAAGTCTTCGGATTCCTTGGACCAAACGGTGCCGGAAAAACGACGACGATCAGGATGCTCGTGGGATTGATCAGGCCAACGTCAGGAACGATTGAAATATGCGGATATAACGTTGAGAAGGATTTTACAAAAGCGATGACCCAAATGGGGTGTATCGTCGAGAATCCTGAATTGTACTCCTATTTGACTGGCTGGGAAAATCTTGAGCACTTTGCCCGGATGCTGCCGAATGTGGAACCTTCTTATATCGATGAGGTTGTAAAACTTGTCAGGCTGGAGGAAAGGATTCATGACCCTGTAAAAACCTATTCTCTGGGAATGAGGCAGCGGCTTGGAATTGCCCAGGCACTTCTAGGGAAACCGAAAGTGCTGATCCTTGACGAACCGACAAACGGATTGGATCCAATGGGGATCAGGGAAATGCGCAGCTTTATTCGATTCCTTGCTGAGGAAGAAGGGTTGACCGTTCTCGTATCTAGCCATCTGCTAAGTGAGATTCAGCTGATGTGTGACAGGGTTGCGATCATTTCGAGGGGTACTGTAATTAAAGTGGACACCGTAGACTCTCTTCTTGCCCTGCAGGAACGGGTCATATGGCGGGTTGAGCCTTATAAAAAGGGGAAGGAAATTCTAATGGGCCATACCTCTGTAACGGATGGAGCGGATGGGACATTGATCACGCCGTACAGTGAGAGTGATACTTCTACATGGAACAAGGAACTTGTTGATCATGGAATCTTGGTAAAAGAAATGAATCGAAAGCTGCCTGCCTTAGAAGATCTCTTTCTTGAATTGACTGGAGGTGAATCGATTGATTAACCTCGTAAGAAATGAAATGCTGAAAATAGTGCGGAAGAAAAGGATTTTGGTGGTAGCAGCCATTATTGCTGTCCTTGTCGCTATGTTCACCTATTCCCAGTACAGGGACATTGAAAGAAGGCTGGAGCGCTTTGGTGATGTGGATTGGAGAACGACGCTTCAACAGCAGATTATCGATACGCAAAACCGGATCACAAGCAGCGGGATCTCAGATGAATGGAAGAGTGAGCTGCAGCTGCGCATCCAGCAGCAGCAATACTACCTTGACAATAATATCAACCCGATGGAACCAGGCGCACCGACCTTTATGCGCGTGTTTGCCGAGTATTCAATCAATCTTCTGATTCCGTTGATGATCATGGTGGTTGCCGCTGATATTGTATCCTCAGAACGCAGTGCCGGAACAGTGAAGCTTCTTCTGACAAGGCCAGTAAAGCGCTGGAAGGTACTAATGAGCAAGTACATCACCCTTATCCTTTCCGTTTCGGTGATTGTCGTGTTGTTTGGTTTATTGTCTGGCTTGATCTCTGGGCTTGTTTTTGGCTTTCAGGGTTGGACAGCACCTGTTATAACGGGTTTCAGTGCGGAAGGGAATGAACTGAATACTAGCGCAGCACAAATGATCCACCAGTGGCAATATCTTCTGATGGAGTTCAGTCTCGTATGGTTTGTTGCGATTGTTGTTGGAACCCTTACATTCATGCTCTCCGTATTGATCAGAAATACACCTGCAGGAATGGGTGTCATGCTCGCTGCCCTGATTTCAGGCGCTATCCTGACGAACATGGTTTCATCATGGGAATCAGCTAAGTATTTATTCATGATTAATTTGAATTTAACAGGCTATTTGGCAGGGCAGGCACCACCAATTGATGGAATGTCATTAGGATTCTCACTTGTGATTTTAACGTTGTGGGGTCTTGCGGCATTAGCAGTGTCCTTCATTGTCTTTATCAGACAGGATATATATTAAGGAAAAACGCAAACTTTTGGGTAAAAATCTTCCCGAAGCTTGCGTTTTTTTATATTTGAGCTGCTTTTTCTGTTAAAATTGAAAAAGCAGCTACTAGTGGCTCTTCTTTTCGTTCGGGAACAATAAATTAAAAAATTGATCAACCGTGATTAATTTTTGAGTGAAAAAGGTCTGTTAAAAGGATGTTTTATATATGAACATGATTCAGAGGTTATTTTCGAAACAAAAGAAATTAAAGATTGAACTCTGCCAGAAAAATCTTCAGCAGTTTTTGATAGAGGAGAATATTGAAGAGTATCAAAAGTTTTTCTCGCAAAAAAATATAACGCTGCAAGAATATGAATGCCAAAGCCGCTGTAAGGAATGCAGGATTTCGCCATATGCAATCGTAAACGGTGAAATAATAAAAGCGGAGAGTTCCGCTGAGTTATTGGATAAATTGAAGCAGCAGATTTAAAACGAATGATTGCTCAGTGTTTTACTTTTGCCGTTACTCTTGTCTACAGCCCAATATGATTCATGGTTATGAAAAGATTTTTGTGAAGACTAGCATCTGATGATAATAAAGGTAGTGTAGCATCGCTGTAAGGTATTAAAATGTCAAAGGACACTCCATCTCGTGATGGGAGTGTCCTTTTTTGACGTAGCTGAAATACATAAGTGAATTAAAACTTTTCATGAAACTATAGATGCTTTAAGGCGTATATATGATAAAGTAATAGCATTAAAAACACATAAGAAGATTTCTTATATATGTTGAAGATGATAAAATATTGAAAATCTCTATTACAATAACTTTCGGAAATAAAATGCTGGCGAGAAACAAATATGAGATTCTTAAAGCCAGATTTCATATTTAATTAATAGAATCTGTTAATGCTGAATTGGTGATTTTAAACCCTGTTGATTGTAGTGGAAGGCGCGAAGACTCCTGCGGGTGCAGATGGACAGGTGAGACCGAGACCCCGCAGGAGTCTTCGCGCGAGGAGGCTCAGTGCCAGCCTGCGGGAAAGCGACGCGCCTGGAACGAAAATCAACAGTCTTGTTTAACAGAGCCTATTTCAAGGATACTTCAGCAATTACAAATCATTAATACATTGCCATCCAAATCCTGAAAATTAAAATAAGCAAAATCACCAATTTGCTCGATTTCTTTTACTACCTTAATATTGTTTTTCTTAATGAAATCATAGGCTTCATGAATATCAGCAACAAAGAAATTAAACAATACATGCTCGGATGGCTGTAATTTGAAATCTTTATCAAACGAATGGTCATCTAGTGTTAGTCCTGTTTCACTTGTAACGGGGATATTATAAACAGGAGATTCAACCTTCTCAGAAACATATGGAATTCCAAGCAGGTTGCTGTACCATTCTGCTGATTTTTTTAAGTCACTTACATGGATGAATACATTGTTTACCTTGCAGGAAATTGGAGAACTAATTGAATTCAAATTGATCACCTCTTTTTTAGTATTCTATATATACAACAAAGCAGCATGGATTACCTTTATAATCCAGAAAAAAGTAAAAAGGAGAACCAGTATAGGCCTCCTCATTTACATACTATTTTTGGTTCAAATATGACCATGCATACTGAGCATACAGCTCAGCTCCAGTAGCAAGTGCATCCTCATCGATATCGAATTTGCCATGGTGGTGAGCCCATTCCGTATCTTTATCAGGGTTTCCGCAACCTACGAGTGCAAAGCTCCCAGGTACTTCATCCAGATAAAAACTAAAATCCTCTCCGCCCATAGTCGGTTTTTCATTGAATACTACGTCCTCACCAAATGCTTCTGCAGCAACCCTTTGTACGAGCATCGCGCTGTCATCATCATTGATCACCGCCTGTGTCCCGCGGATATATTCAACTGTGGCAGTTGCTCCATAAACTGCTGCAACCTGTTCAGCATAATGTTGTAGCTGGGTTTGAATATGGTAGCGTGTCGCTGGATCAAAGCATCTTACGGTTCCTTCAATCACTGCATTTTCAGCAATAACATTGAATCGAGTGCCAACGACCATTTTACCCACAGTCAGTACTGCTCCCTGCTGAGGATCGATTGTTCTCGAAACAACAGTTTGGACATTCATAACAAAAGATGAAGCAACAATTGCCGCATCAATACATGCTTGCGGGATGGCACCATGACCGCCTTTACCCTTGAAGGTGACTTTGAATAAATCCGCTGAAGCGAACGATGGTCCCGGTGTACAAGAAACTTTATGTGTCGGCATCTGCGACCAAATATGGATGCCGAAAACATTGTCGACTCCATCCACAGCACCCTGCTTAACTAATGCCTTCGCGCCTTCAGCGACTTCTTCGGCTGGCTGGAAAAGTAAGCGAACATTTCCTGGGAGTTCATCTTTTATTTCATTTAATGCTTTTGCAGCTACCAGCAGCATCGCAGTATGGGCGTCATGGCCGCAGGCGTGCATTTTCCCTTCCTCTTTGGAGGCATATGGCAGGTCCTTGTTCAGCTGTTCAACAGATAGGGCATCCATATCTCCCCTAAGCGCAACAGTTTTCCCAGGTTTACCACCTTTTATTTCAGCGATCACCCCTGTTGGCTCTGTTCTCCTGTATTCAATCCCCAGGTTTCCTAGGTAGTCGCATACAAATTCAGTTGTCCTATATTCTTCCCAGGAAAGTTCCGGTTCGCTGTGGAGCTTCCTTCTTAGTTCAGTAAGCTCATCTTTATATTCAATGAATGCTTTTTTTAATTTTTGATTTATCATCATTCTGCCTCCGTTAAGTTCTTTGCTGTTTCGTAAAAAATTCGCACCGCTTTGGCAATATCCTCGGAATCAGACCATTCCTCAGGACAATGGCTAAGTCCATTTTTGCTGGGAATGAAAAGCATTCCCACATCAGTGTAATCGGAAAAAACCATTGCATCGTGCCCTGCACCACTGTTGATTGAACAATATGGTATTTGAAGTTCTTCACTTTTCTCTTTTAAAAGAGAACGGATTCCTTCATTTAATTCTTTCGGCTGGATGTATAATAGCTCTTCAACACATGTTTTTATACCATTCTCGTTAAAGGAAGAAATGAGCGATTTCGTTTTTTCGATTACATTCAATACATTCGCTTCTTTCCCTGATCGAATATCCACAGAGAACACTACTTTGTCTGGAATGACATTCGCTCCGTTTGGAAATACATTGAATCGTCCGACGGTTACAACCGTACCCTCACCTTCTTCATCCGCAAGTCCTGGCAGCTGGCTAACAATCTTTGCAGCCGTTACAAGGGCATCAGCCCGCCGGTCCATCGGTGTGGTCCCGGCATGGCCAGCCTGTCCTTTCACTGTAACCTCTAGCTGGGTCAAGCCAACAATGGCTTCCACCACCCCTATAGGAATCTTCTTTTCTTCTAATATAGGACCTTGTTCGATATGCAACTCTAGAAAGGCCTTCATCGTGTTTGGGTTTCGACGTTTTTCAAGAGTAGGATCCAATCCGATTTTCACCATCGCTTCCTCAGTAGATATACCGTCCTTATCTTTTAGATTTTTGAAATCTTCATCACTGAGAAGACCAACCATTCCTCTCGAACCCATCAAACCTCCGCCGAATCTAGAACCCTCTTCCTCAACAAGCGCGACAATTTCGAGCGGATATTTAGGTGTCAGATTATTTTTTCCAAAAAGAGCGGCCACTTCAAGAGCTGCAACAACGCCAGCAGGACCGTCAAAAGCACCACCATTCGGTACTGAGTCGAAATGAGAACCCACCATTACAGACGGCGCGTCTTGTAAAGTCCCTTCAAGCTTGCCAAAGATATTTCCAAAACCATCTTCTCTTATCTTAAGTCCGTATTCCTCCATCTTTTCTTTAATATAATTACGGGTCTTAAGATCTTCAGGGCTGTAAGTAAGGCGTGTGGTTCCTTTACCTGGAGTGGCAGTAAAATCACTTATTTTCACAATGTGGTCTTCAATTCGCTCCTTTAGTTGTTTCATGACATTTTCCCCCTATCCCTACAATAATCCAACAAAGATACCTGCCAGAACCACCGAAACGATTGTTACTGTTACGAACCCGCCAACGAGCATAGGCGGCAGCATGTGGCTTGTAAGTGCTTCGCGTTCTTTTTCATCATCTGTCAATGATTTGATTACCTCATTTGTAATGATGTAATCAGCCGGGAATCCGTAAAGAGCAGTCAATGACACTGCAAACGCCATTTCCTTGCTGACTTTTAGAATTTTTCCTGCAATGAAAGAGAAGATATACATCCCGATGACACCCAGGATAATCGTACCGATTAGAGGAACAATGATTTCTAGCAGCATGCCTGGCGTTGCCTGCTTTAGGCCATCAAAGATAAACAGCATCAATACTAATATCGCAATCCCAAAACCGTTCGCCTTTTGCAATGCCTGTTTCTCAAGGAATCCAGCGCTTGTTGCAATGACTCCAAATAACAAACAGAGAACAAACGGACTAATAGACACGACTGGAGACAAAAGTGTTGAAATCTGATAGGCAAGAAATGCTACTAATGAAAGCCTGAAAAATTTAAAGAAATCTGTATTGTATTTTTCCGGCAAATTTTTAAAAAGCTTGAGTTCTACAACTGGAGCTGATTCAACGGCAGCAGCCACTTCATCATTCGCTGCAGTTAATCCCCCTTCACGGTATTGCTGAAGAAGTCTCTTCCCTTCCTTTTTTAATACGAGAGAGGTCAATGGATATCCGGCAAATCCCTGCATGACATAAATAACGATTGCGAACACCGAAAGTGATGCAAGGCCAGCTTCCTTTGCTCCTTCAGACATGATCAAGGCAGATACGACACCACCGACTAATGGAGGAATAGCTACGACCATTGTTTGGAAGCCAAAAATGAGAGTCCCTACACTTAACAAGACGGCGATGATTCCCAGGATACCGGACAATGCAATAACAATGGTCTTCCATTGATTTTTTAATTCCTTAAGGGAAAGCAAAGTCCCCATATTAGTAATCAATAAATACATCATCATTACAGCGACGGCTGATGGCACGCCGGCTAATGCTACGATTTCTTTAGGAAAAAATGTCCAGTAGCCGATCAGGAACAGGACAGCTGAAATGAACATAGAAGGAATCCAAGCTTTCGTTCGAACCGCAACGAGATCACCTACCAATAAAATGAATACAACAATAACCAAAGCTAACATCTGTGACAAAAGAATCCCCCCAATTTCTAGATGACTTAAATCTTTCGTCATACGAAAGAAAAAAGTTATTAGGAGAATAATAATATAGTTATATAATTCAGTCAATTACAATTTTTAGAATTTTCAGATGAAAACGTTTACTTGATAAACTTCCTACTAAATACCTAAAATTATTGTTTATTTGCTATACCTTTTTAATAAAATAGACCATCTTTTTTTAGATGGTCCCAGCTTGTCGACAAAGATATGGTCTTACTTTTCTGTCATGTTATTAAAAACTCAAAAGCAGGCTTTTTAAAAAGGAGTAGCAATTTTTTCACGATTAATAGGACTAATTGATAGATTTGAATCCTGATTTCGAATAAAATACCCATTCGATTCCATTTTCGAGGAATACAAAGAGCCTACATTGTTTTCTACCACCATCATCGTGTGATCTTCTAACCCAATGCCACTAAATCCTCTTTCCATCAGTAAATTATGAAAAGCTTCTGCTCGATCCTGATAATTGTAGTGAGACATGATACAGCCATTAACAAATCCTAATCCCTCTACTATTGTATAACCCATCTCCATTTCATAACTTCCTGCAAAAGTAAACAATGCATGTGCTCCTGCACTAAACCCGGCTAATATAGTACCATTTTCAAATGCCTGATTCAGAAAGGGTATTGCTTTTGATTCTTTTAGTTTGTCAATTAATTGAATAGTCGATCCTCTGCCAAAATAAATGAGATCTGCTTCAAGCAGCAGATTTTCCAATCCTGGCTGTAGTAATTCTACTTCACATCCTAGTAATTCATAAATTTTAAAGAATTGTTGATAATTCTCTTCATCATCCGTTGATGCATAAGGGATAAAAATGACCTTTGGTTGATCCTTATTAATAAATACCCGTATCTTCTCTTCTAGATTCGGATCAAAATCTCCACCATTAGTACCGCCGCCAATTGCAATGATTTTCCCCATGATAATCTCACTTTCTATACTGATTATGTATTTATTAATGCATAAATACAGGTGTCCGTTAATATTTTTCCGTCTGCTGAAAGGTCATCATTTTTGAGGATTCCTTCTAAGGTATAGCCTAATTTTTCAGGTATTCTTCGACTTTTAATATTCGTAGATTCGACCCTAATCTCTATTCTGTTAAAATGAAGGTTCACTATGCCAAGGTTTGAAACTGCTTTGACCGCTTCGGTAATATACCCGTTTCCGCTGAATTTGGTGTTGATCCAGTAGCCGATTTCCCCTTTTGGAATATCCCAATTGATTCCCTGGAGGCTTGCTGTTCCTATAAATTCATTCGTATTCTTAAGGAAAATGAGAAAGCGAAAACTGTCTCTTTTTTGAAATTTAATAAATGCGTTTCTCAAATTTTCTTCTGTCTCTTCAACAGCTGGGATGCTCTGGGCAAATGGCATCCATGGTTTCAATTCGTTATAAGAATCCTTTATGGCTTGATTAACAATTTGGCCATCCCCTGTTTGGCAGGGCGCTCTTAATATTAATCTTTCGGTTTCCAACTGTGATGGGACATCAATGAGCATAGGGTGCAATGTATTTTCCCTCCGTATCATTCCTTTATTTTACTAAAAACAAAAAAAACTCCCACCCCCAAGATTATGAATCTTGAGGACGAGAGTTGAAACTTCGTGGTACCACCTCAGTTTGCCGATACATTACTATATCAGCCTTTTCGGGTACATCTATACCCTATCTCTCTATCGGGAGAAACCGTCTTACAATCCCTAATCAAATTAGCTTAGTAAGAAACTCCGAGGTTTTATTCGTTAAGCTGATTTTTACTCCCTTTCACCGGTCAGGAGCTCTCTGTACAAAACCATCACTTAACTACTCATCTCTTCAGCGTCTATGAATATAATTTTTATAATATTAACAAATAAATCCAAAGACTGTAAATATTTTTTTACAGTAAATTTCAATAACTTCCCTAAAAGATACTCTCAGCGTCTGCCGGCAATTGTCTGACATGCATAAGGTATTCAGTCATTTTAATATCGTCATTGATCGGGTATTTGAAAGAAAGACCTTCTGCCACCTCTAGGGCTAATTTTCTGAACAATTCACACGCTACAAAAATGGATCTCCAAAAATTTTCATAGTTATGGTCTGAATACGTTTCTTTATACATCTGCCAGTAAGGATTCGGTAGAAAGTTCTTAAAATACTTACCCATTTTCCCAGCAGAAACTTTAAAATCATGATTCATACCAATCCACCATGAAATCATCTCATCCAATCTTCCCCTGATGACTAGCTCAAACATTTGTTTTGCATAAGGAAGCTCATCACGCCATATTCCTTTCCCAACATTCTGCAGGCACCACCAAAAGTCATTCCAGCAGCTGAAGTAGAGTGCAGCTGTTGGCCTTTTTACCCAGTAATCCATATCGGTTGGTTCCGGGATGGCTGGCAAGAGATTGTCCTTATCCAATAAAGGTAAGGCAAGTTTATCTTGGAGATAATTCACCAGCATAGCTTCCTTCGTTTCGATATGCAGATCAATCCGGTTTCCATCTAGGAAAAGCATTAAATACCCATATGATCTTTCATTATCCACTGGCAAACCAAAAAGCTGATCATTCTTATCTGGTTCCTGAATCATCAGCAGATCACCGAAGTTGGAAGTCCAGTCTGCATCATTTATGAAAGAAGTAGTCTCTGTAACCACATAAACAATATCGAAATCCTGGAAAATATCCTTTGGAGCTTTGGGATTCGTTCTTGAACCATTCATATACACAGCTCTAATCCGTTCATCCTTTTGAGCAATCTCTAAGATCAAATCATACATTTCTTTTTCAGTTCTCATCTGTGAATACCTCAGCTTTCACTTATAAACCGCTGTTGTAAGGATTTCTGTATTTTGGCCTCCATACAAATTAATCCTTGTCTGCTTTCCCCTCAGTCAGGTCATCAAAAGGAGTATATTCGTTGCTTGGCAATTTACCTTTTTTAAATATTTTATAAATCGAGTAAAATACAACAAATAACATGATTGAAAGTAAGACATAAACCATTTGTAACACAGCCTTTCACTAGGTTATTTATCAAACTTTTATTAAAACTAACTTAAAAAAACAAATACCCCTTTAATAATATGTTACTTATTCTCCATTCAGGTCGGATTACCTTTCCAAAAATAGAAAAGCCGCCTCCATTACTAAAATTAGGAGGTCATATTCTGGTCATAGTTCTTACAATCAAGATAATGTATTCTTACATTTTTTGAATCTGCCCAGCTATCCAGAAACTCCTTTGACCTAACCTCCAGATATTATTAGTGTTTTACGAATCTATTATTTAGAATCCTTATGCTCAATAATCAGTTTAGCATAATTATCCAATCTCTAATGCAGGATTAGATAGGTTACTATCGAATACCTTAGCTAGAAAAAGATTAAGGGAGATCCAAATATGAAAAAACGACATGAAGTATTATTCACTCAATTAGAATCTTATCGCAATTATATTTTGGGAGTTGTTGAGCAAGTAACAGCTGAAGAAGCAGACCTCATCCCACAAGGCTTCAACAATAACATCCGCTGGAACCTGGGGCATATTTATTTAGATCAGTACCTGTGGATTCAAGCAGTAACGAAAGAAAAAGCGCCTGTTACTGAGCAATTTAATAAGTGGTTTGGTTATGGCAGTTCACCTGCAAACTTTACTTCACAGACGCCTTCAGTAGTAGAATTAAGGATTCTCCTAAAAGACCAGCCTTCTAAGATCAAAGAGGAATACCGAAATAGGCTTGAGGAAGAATTTCCGCCTACTGAAATGGGCATGCATACGATAGAACAAGTACTGACTAGAACGATTTTTCATGAGGGAATGCACCTGCAAACCATTTTAGATATTAAGAAACTATTATAGTGCATAGTAAAAATGCTAAAAGACAGTTGTCTTTTAGCATTTTTACTTTGGTGCTTTTAGACCGGCTGATAAAACGACAAAAAAGGAACATCATCAATCTCAATTAGCAAAGCAGCATACTCCTTTAATAAAAGCTCCCGTTCTTCTTCTGACAAACTCTGTACGCCCCAGCCTACAAATGGCTCCAGCACTTCAAGACCACAATAAAATAGCTTTTCGTGATGAACGGAATATAAGCGATCTAGTAAGGGTCCTTTCCGCGATCCTTCCCCATATTCATCGGGTGATCCACCGGTTGTGATGGACAGCATTGCCTTTTTACCTTTTAGTAAGCCCTTTTCGAACCGATGACCGCCTGCATAAGCGAATTTATAAGCTAAAACCCTGTCAAACCAGCCTTTTAAAATGGCAGGAGGATCCGTCCACCATAATGGGAATTGGAAAATAATCAGGTCAGCCCACTTTATTTTCGCCTGTTCGTCAGCAATATCCTTGGCAAAGCCCTCTGTATCCGATGCATACGCCTGTTCCAACAGATAATGAAAGTAGTCAGGATTTTTCATTTGCAAAAAGTCACCCCTGCCAACGACGGGATTAAAATTCATCTCATATAAGTCTGATACTTTTACAGAATGTCCTTGGTCCATCAATGTCGTGACTGCCGTATTTTTCATTGCTGCATTAAAAGACTTTGGCTCAGGGTGTGCAAAGACGATTAAAATATTCAATTGGACATCTCCCTTTAAAATTGTTAATCTGTTCGGAATAAATGTTAATTTTAGGTAAGCTGTAAATTGTACTTTACTGATGATAACAGAAAACTTTCTTTAAGAATTAATATATTCTATGACATCAAGAATATAATTCTCTATCTGCTGTCCAGTATTAACCACAAGATAAGGATAACCCGCTGGCTTTTTGCTATTCGCTATCGTGAATTTGAACGCTTCTTCCGACTGGATTTCCTCGATTTGGCTGATCATTCTTTCCCTATTTTTCAACCTGAAATTGATTTCCTCTATATCATCTAGATAGCATTCAACATATTTGTAACTGGCATCATACTTTTCCGCTAATTGGGTGCCTTTTTCAACCATTTCCTCATATAGACAAGGACTATCGAATATAACACTTTGTCCTTGTGCCAAATGGAAATCGATTAAGGACCAATCTATATTGTATGAAATTTTCCCCGCTAGTTTTGGGTCAATCGGTGCTTCATTGAGTGTATGTACTAGGGCAGACTTTACGATATCGTGATCAATGATCAAAGCTCCTGTTAATTTGGATATATTTCTTGCAAGAGTGGATTTACCTGAACCGGGAAATCCAGACATTTGGACAAAAAACACTGTAAATTCCTCTCTTCTCTACAAATAAAGCATGAAACAAAATGATTCTTACATTTCAGGAAATAAACGCTCCACTTCCAGCTTCAATTCCTCCAGCAACGGAAAAGTGGATTCCTCGCCGAGGCTCTCAATTACATTCCTGTAATACCATGCTTGCTGCTCCCGGCCACGCTTGAACCTGGACCATACTTGCTCGCCATCTCGTTCGACATCCTGAAAAATTGATCTGACGTTATGAAGCTTATCAGCGCAGGCAACTACGCGAATGTCTTCAGTGGCTGTTTTTAAGTACTCAATGGTGTGCTCTTTCCGCACCTCCCATGATAATGATTTATCTGGTTCCGAGCATCCTGCAACGATTTCAAGAATTTCATTTCCAAATTCTCGTTTAATATCTTGTAACGTGATCTCTGTATCCTCCACGGTATCATGTAAAATCCCTGCAGCGACTAGTTCCTCCTTATAACCGGCCTTTTGTAAAATCAACCCCACTGCAGCGGGATGCGCGATGTAAGGGATTTTCGTATTTTTACGGTACTGGCCTTCATGGGCCATTGCAGCCATTTGCAATGCTTTATCACTTAAAATCAATCAAGTTTCCTCCTATTCCAGGATATTAAAGGAATATATTCGCTTTCTATCATGAAATCCCTTCCTAATGTATAAGCACAAGAAAAGGAAGAAGCATTTTTACTTCTTCCCTTCATTTAATTCGATTCCTAACTCCACAAGCGATTTATTTATCCGCCAAACATAGTAAAGATGATGGATCAAGTCCTGCTGTGACTGTGTCCTGGTTGGAGCAAGCCGTTCAATTTGCTCTCGTTCATTTTCCAATCCAAGAATCGGATCATTATTTTCTTCACCTTTAAGAAGTGAAATAATTAACTCTATATTATGCTCCAGTTTTTCTTCAATTTGCTTAAAAATAGCTAGTAAATGTTCAGGGTAGTCAAATCCTTTTCGATAGGAGGATGCGACAAGATGTTTTGCATAATAATTGATGGCCGACATCACTGTTATCCACCGGGTAATAGTAGTATCGCTCGGTGAACCGGGACGGTGCAAAAGGGTTTCAGCTTCATCCATAATCGTTTTCAATTTATTATCCAAATTTATGCCGCGTTCAGATAGTTCCTTCACGTTTACTTCTTCCGTAAAACTCCTTACATACTCTGCCACATATAGGTTCAGGTATTCAAAATAATCATTGATTGTTTCTGATACTTTTGTTGTTGTTTTCTTCGGAAAAATAACCATCGAAACAGCAAAGGCAATTGCAGCACCTGCAACAGTATCCAGTATTCGAGCATTCATCAGCGTGAAAGTGATTCCTCCAAGCAAAAGGTCGTACATAAAAGCAATCATCATCGTAATAAATACGCTCATCAGAGTGTAGGATGATTCTATAAAATAAAATGCTAAGAATACTACTACAAAAATCATAATCACTTCAACAACGGACTGACCAGAAAGAATTTTTGCCATGACAAATCCAATCACAGCTCCTGCTACAGTACCAAGAGATCGCCTGACTCCCTTTGTGTAAATCCGGCCAATCGATTCTGTACCAAGCAGGACGATATACGCTGTCAGCAAGACCCAATAAGGCTGCCCGGGTGAAATGAATTGGCCAGCAATGATTGATAATATACTTGCAACCAATGCCTGATAAGCTTTTTTGGTTGACGGTTTAAGACCTTGATCTTTATTATCAACACTTTCTTCATATCCTGCCACATGAACTGCTGCCTCGGCCACCTTCTCATCATTATTTTCTTCCGCTGTTTTTGAACCTATAGACAATTTATTTTCAAATTCAGGCTCCTTTTTACCATGAAGCGATTGTTGGATTGTTAAGGCCCCTTCGATCACATGGTTGGCGATCGATTCAATCCTGCGAATTAAGAAAAACCATCCATCCGGCTTTTCTTCGCTATTAAATAAATCGATGATTAAAAGTCTTAGTGACTGTACAGCCAGTTCAGCCTCTTGCAGATTTTGATTTTGATAATCATGTGCAAGTACCTCTGCATCACGAAGAGTTTCCATCACCCAAACGAGTAAGCGTCTTAATTCATCAATTTCAAGTGCTTCTGCATTTTTCAATCTTTGTATCGAATCTGCCAGTGTCTCAATCAGCATGCCCGTGTCAAATACATATAGCCGCAGCTCTGCAGGTCTCAGGCCGGGCCAGAGTTCATGAATATCCTCATCTTTTATATAACCAGAAACGACTATCGCATACTCCCTCAGTTTGAGGACATGTTTCCTGAGATTCTCTCTTTCTTTTTCGCTCAAGCCATTTTCCTGAATACCTTTTATTAAAATGTTAAAGGTAAGATTACTTTGGATGTGAAATGAAAGAATGCTTCTTTTTAAATTTTTTGCGGTTGCTTGAAAAAGGATAAAATTAATCAAAAATGCATATCCGACACCGATCCAAATCCCCATAAAAAACCATGGAATCTGATCAGCTGTTAACTTCAAAACGGATGAAAAATAGACCGTTATGAATCCAATCATGAACAGTGAAAAATACCGGACCCCGAATCGGGTTAAATAAAAGCTGCTAAATATAGATAGGATTAACAGAACATCTATGTATATTGAGTTCCCTGCAAAGAAAGAACCTAACGAAATACCGATCATGGCAGAAATTCCGAGAAGTAACGTGGTTAGCTTCTTTTTAGTATATGTATCGTCCAATACAACCATGATGCCAAGCATTCCTACTACACCGGAGACAATGGCCGGAGTAAAAAGCGCAACCCCAGCTGTTCGCAAAATAAAAAGGGTTGTAAACACGGAAGCAATCAGACTGATCGTTGCTCGGGCAGCTTTATGCAAACGAATTTTTCCTGGGTCAGAAGCTAAAATTCTCCCTAACCAGTGATGTTTTCTATGTAAGTCCTTCATTCTGCCACCACACTTTTCTAATGAACTAGTTTTTCATTCTACCATTCATTTATTTTCTATCCAAACTTAAGGTAGTACCCTTTTATTTTTACCCAGAAGAGCAATATGTGAAAACTGTAACAGCTAATTTTAAATGGGGGCATATATATAAGTTTAACAATCATCTCAGATGAGTATTTATTCATAATTCTCTCTATTTCCCCAGAATCTTCTGCTATATTAATACTATAGAACGACTTTTTGGAGGCTGCTATGAATCAACTTACAGACCATTTGATCGTAATCTCTTTCGATTGCCTTTCTGAGCATGATGTTCCTTCGCTTCAGAAACTGCCGAATTTCAAGGCTTTTATCGACAAAAGTTCATATTGTACGAAAGTTGATACGATATATCCTTCAGTAACTTATCCGTGCCATGCAACCATTGTTACGGGTAATCTGCCAAACCGGCATGGCATCGTGAACAATACATTCGTCCAGCCAGGCAGAACTTCCCCGGATTGGTATTGGCACCGCAAGCATGTAAAAGGTACTACCCTCTACGATGAGGCCAAAAAAGCAGGATTAAAAACAGCTGCCCTGTTATGGCCAGTTACAGCGAAAGCGGATATCGACTACAATATGCCTGAGATTTTTGCGAATAGGCCCTGGCACCATCAGATACCGGTTTCACTTTTTAACGGAACTCCATTATATCAGCTTGAAATGAACTCTAAGTTTGGGCACCTCCGCAAGGGGCTCAGACAGCCTGAACTTGATGATTTCGTTCTTGAATCATCAGTTGAAACAATCAAGACAAAGAAGCCAGGTTTGATGCTGATTCACTTTGTAGATCTTGATTCACAACGGCATATGCATGGTTTTTCATCATATGAAGCTAAAGCTGCACTCCGCCGTCATGACAAACGGTTAGGCCGGATTATTGATGCGCTTAAAGAGGCTGGAATCCATGAACAGACAACCATTGCAATTCTTGGAGATCACAGTGCACTTGATGAGTCTAAAGTAATCAAATTGAACGTATTATTTAGAGAACGAGGACTTATCCAAACGAGTGCAGCCGGCAAGGTTACCGATTGGAAAGCTTATTGCAAAAGCTGCGATGGTTCGGCCTATATTTATTTGAAGAATGAAAAGGACCATGCAGCGAAAAATGCTGTTACAGAGCTTTTAGGCGAAGTGATGAAAGATAGCAGCAACGGAATAGAAACAATTATTACAGGCCAGGAAGCGAATGCCAAAGGTGCTGATGGCCTTGCATTCAGAATGCTTGAAGCTGCCCGAGGATATTTTTTCAGCGAAGCAATTTACGGTAATTACATCGAAGAAGTTACCGAACACGATGCAAAAACAAAGAAATATACGTACGCCTGCCATGGATACTCCCCTGACAAGGAAGGGTACCACACCGTCTTCTTCGCAGCAGGAAAAGGAATTCGTCCAGGGATTGCAGTCCGTTCCATGCATTTGGCAGACGAAGGCCCAACATTTGCGCGGCTGCTAGGTCTTGACCTTGGAAATACAGACGGACGCATTGTTGATGGGATTTTGGATATATAGTTTGTTTCACCAGGTTATTCGAAAGGTCAAGAAGGAAATTGGTCATTCGGACTAGAACTTTGAGATTAGTAAATTGATAAAAATATTATTCACTGGGGGCCAAACAATGAAAGGTTTTACGAAAGAGGAGAGCAGCTGGATCCGTTATGACTGGGCAAGCTCCGCTTATTCGATCATCATTTCGACAGCTGTATTTCCTCTCTTCTACAAAGCAACAGCCACGAATGCTGGTGTCAGCCTGTCTAACTCGACTGCTTATCTCGGCTACACGATTGCGATTGCGACCTTCATTTTAGCGATGATTGGTCCAATACTCGGTACAATCGCCGACTACAAAGGAATGAAAAAACGCTTTTTCACGATCTTTTTTACCCTCGGTGTCACCTTTACAGCAATGCTGGCTTTTGTCCCTAGCGATAACTGGCTGATGATGCTGGTCATTTATACACTCGCCGTACTGGGCTCGACCGGTTCGAATGTTTTCTATGATGCATTTATCGTTGACGTTACGACAGATGAGCGCATGGACAGAGTATCAGCTCGCGGCTATGGCATGGGCTATATTGGAAGTACGATTCCTTTCATTATAAGTATTGCTATCATTATTTTAGCCCAAACGAAGGTACTCCCAATCTCAATGACATTAGCGAGCCAAACGGCATTTATCATCACCGCACTTTGGTGGGGACTTTTTTCAATCCCGATGTTTAAAAATGTCCATCAAAAGCATTACCTCGAGCGTGAACCACAATTGGTTTTACAAAGTTTTAAACGCCTGGCAAAAACATTCAAAGAAATCAGGAAGTACAAGGCATTATTTTTATTCTTATTAGCTTATTTCTTCTATATTGATGGTGTCGGTACGATTATCACGATGTCCACTGCATACGGCACCGATTTAGGCATCAGCTCTACCAGTCTATTAATCATCCTTTTCGCTACACAAGTTGTTGCATGGCCGTTCGCGCTTCTATTCGGAAAGTTATCAGAGAAATATACCGGCAAAAAAATGCTTTACGTCGGCATTTTCATTTACATCGTCGTTTGTATTTACGCTTACTTCCTGGAAACAACAACCGACTTCTGGATTCTGGCCATGCTGGTCGCTACATCCCAGGGTGGCATTCAGGCATTGAGCCGCTCCTACTTCGCAAAGCTTGTTCCAAAAGCGAATGCAAATGAGTTCTTCGGTTTTTACAACATTTTTGGAAAATTTGCTTCCATCATGGGACCGCTAATGGTCGGCTTGACGGCCCAGCTGACAGGCAATTCGAGCATGGGTGTTTTCAGTCTAGTGATCCTGTTCGTGATCGGCATGGTGATCCTTGCTTTCGTTCCGGAACCAGAAGCAGAAAATCAGGCACCTGAAATCGTATAGTGAGCAGCCTCTGGGATTCCAGAGGCTTTTTCATAAACTTTGAGTTTAAGAGGTGTTCCGTTCATGAAAAAGGTCAAGTTGATTCTCTCCATACTTGGTGGTCTCCTGGTGTTATTTCTTATCACCACTTTGCTTAACACGTTCACGCTAAAAACCCTACAGCCAGTTTCCAACACTCATCAATCTTCAATAAATAAAGACAACGCCATTCAAAATCTTTCCAAAGCCATTACCTTTAAAACGATCTCTTACCAGGATCGAAGTAAATTTGACTTTACTGAATTTGATCGGTTCATTTCTTTTTTAAAAGAAAGCTACCCTCTTGTTCATGACGAGCTCGAATTGGAAATGGTTAATAAGTATGCCCTTGTTTTTAAATGGAAAGGAACAGATTCCAGTAAGCTCCCGATTGGGCTGACAAGCCATTATGACGTCGTGCCCATTTTGGAAGGAACCGAAAATAAATGGGAGCATGGCCCTTTTACAGGCCAGGTTGTCGCCGGAAAGATTTGGGGCCGCGGCACACTGGATGACAAAGTGGGTGTGATCGGCATTCTTGAAGCTGCAGAAAATTTACTTAAAGAAGACTATAAGCCCGAGCGGGATCTGTATTTCATGTTCGGATTTGATGAAGAAATTGGCGGTGACGAAGGTGCAAGTGAAATTGTCAGGGAGCTAGACTCAAGAGGTGTGAAATTCGAATATGTTCTCGATGAAGGCGGCGCGATCGTAGAAAATATGGTGCCAGGTGTCAGCCGGCCTGTCGGGGTTGTCGGCATATCAGAGAAAGGTTCAGCAACTGCAGAATTGTCTATTGAAGGCAGCGGCGGCCACTCCTCACAGCCGAAAAATGAGACGAATATCGGCAGGATTGCCAGAGCGATTGCAAGGCTGGAGGAAACACAGTTCCCTGCCGACCTTAAAGGCGCAGGAGAGAAGTTATTTGATTTTGTAGCACCAGAAATGAGCTTTGGGATGAAATATGTTTTTGCCAATAAGATGATTTTTGAGCCAGTCATTGAAAAAATACTTTTACAACAGCCCGCTTCAGCCGCTTTAATTAGGACAACAATCGCTCCAACGATATTTCAGGCTGGAGAGCAATACAATGCACTTCCAGAAAAAGCAACAGCGATCATCAATCTTCGTCTCCTGCCGGGAGATTCATTGGACGATGTGAAAAATTTTATTGTAAAGACGATAGATGATCAGGATATTAAGGTGACAGTCACTGGAAATGAAGCTTCTGGCGTTTCTTCCGTAAAAAGCTGGCACTTCAAATCCATTCAGCAGAGCGCCAAAAATGTATATCCCGACGCAGTTATCGCACCGTACCTTATGTTCGCAGGCTCTGATGCCAGACATTACGACAGTATTGCTAAAAATACCTATCGTTTTTTACCGGTACAGCTAACATCCGAAGACCTGAGCAGGATGCATGGCACGAATGAGCATATTAGTATCGTAAATTACCTTAAGGCGATCGAATTTTATATGGAGATAATGAAGGAAAGTAATCAGAAATAAAATTCACATCAATAATTTTCAAAAAAAGAATCATGATACCTATATTTGTGAATGCAATTGAAGCGGATTAAAAATTCGGATCACACAAGTAAAACCTTCCAGTACTCTTTCACTGGAAGGTTTTATTCTGTGTTACTAACTATCCCAAATACAATCTTAAAATTCCTTTGATTTTTACCTAGTCGTTTATAACCTTCTTTTGAATCTAATATGAATACTGTTTTGCCAATCCAAATTCTTATATATAACGACTGAAAATTGATCGGGCCTTGTATACCCTTCTCTTCATATTCTGTTCCATCTGTTGATTCTGTTTCGGTACGGATGAACCAAGTATTGCCCAAGCCAAACTCAATGTATTTCATAACGATCACCTTATCCCGTAAGAATGTTAAGGGTAATTTTCATAAGAATGCTCTCTTTTCCTATTAACAGAATAACGTTAATAGAAAGATTCCACTATCAAAAGTTTTTTAAAGATTTGGTCTAAAACACCCTATTCATCAATATTCTATTACAAAGAGACTACTTGTCTTTTAAAAAAATAATGATATAGGGGAGAATACTATGTTCGCAGTCCATTTCTTCGAAAACAAAAACCAGTTATTAACACAGCTCCTAAAAACCATTCCAACCGAAGGCCAGGATTTTAAAATCAAAGGCCGCAAAGCAAAAGTAACTAGCGTCACAACCGTAGACGAAAAAAATATCCACGTACAAGTAGCCCTGGAAGCCATCGTAAAAACCAAACAACCACTGGACCTCGCAAACAAAAAAAAAAGATAAAAACCAAAGACAAAGGCACACAAAAGCCTTCCTTTAACACATTAACGCACTGGGGGTCAGACCCCCAGTGCGTTAATGCGTTAAGTTGTTTTCTTTAGCATTGTTCCGAGTATCCAGCCGTATAGTGCATGGGAGCTTATCCAGAATAGGAAGGCGTAGGTGCTGGTGATTTCGGGGGTTCTTTCGGATAACATGGTTGTTGGATATAGGAGCACGCCGATTGCGATGCTTAGTATTATTGTGAATTTCTTCTTCCTATTGGATTTCCAAGCTTTTTTCTGCATAAAAATTTGGAGCAAGATAGCTAATATAATAGATATCACAAGATGAATTCCAAATTCTCCTGCCTCAGGAATTTCATAGTTATTCAGCACTGGAACATAATCAACATTCAGCAGCAACGTATATACTTTCAGATTAGTTATGTATTCTATTATATTTAAAACGAAACCCAAAATCACCCCCGAAATGAGTCCAGCCATCCCTGCCTTCATTTTCTGGCCACAAATCAAATCTTTCCCTCCTCTCATAAGCCTGAATAAGTTCGAAATTCCACTTCCAATCTTTTGAGTAATCCATTCCCTTTATCAAGATTATTTTCAGGATTTTATTTAATCAAATCCTAACAAAAAATATTTGAAAAGGTGTTATATTCTTCAATTTTTCTAAAAATATTTATTTTTAATTATCCACCCTTTATAATAAGTTATATAAAAAACCTTTTTTTAGGAGGTAGATTTTGAATACATCTATCAAAATTCCACTTAGAGAAATATCTGCAAAATTGATTAGCTTAAAAGAAGCTCTTGCGAACCAGAGATTTATAGCAGACGAAAACCGTTATTCAACTAAAATAGATGACTCTCTGCGTAATTGGCGAGAGAATCTTATAATAATTTTCGCGAGCTCCATCAATGAAGATTTAGATAAGACTTATGAAAGCTTGAGATTGTGGGGATTAGACGGGGTAAATCTCCTGGTTAATATGGAGCTGCCTCTGGATCTGGCAATTGAAGAAGTCCGGTTTTATCGCAATACAATTGGTGAAATTATAAAAGATGAAGCAATTAACTATAACTTCTCCCTTTCTGACTTTTATGAAATCATCTCCCGCTTTGATTCAGTCGTTGACCGCGCCGTATATTGGCTCAGTTTATCTTATTCTAACACTTATGCCTCTAGAATTTATGCCGCAGAAGCAACTGCATTAGAACTTTCCATACCGATTGTCCGTGTAACTGAAGAAATTGGCATCCTGCCGCTCATTGGTGATATCGATACGAAAAGATCTCAGGAACTAATGGATAAAGCGCTGCAATATAGTACTGACCTGGACTTACACCATATCGTCATTGATTTATCGGGAGTGCCCATTATTGACACAATGGTGGCAAGCCACTTGTTAAAAGTAATTGAAGCACTTAAATTAGTTGGAATGAATGTGATTCTAACGGGAATCCGCCCAGAAATCGCACAAACCATCGTCAACCTGGGGATTAGGCTGGATGGAATCTCTACCTTCTCAAGTCTGCATCACGCGATTAAATTCATCCAAAAAAACATGCAGATTGCCATGCATCCTTAAAATTAAGGATGTTTTTTTATCAAAAATAACTGCACAAAAACTATATTTCGCCTTTCGAAAAAGATGCTACAATATGCTTATAACTACATTAGTAAGGAGCTAGAGTTATGATACATAAGATTGAAATAAAAAATGAAAATCTGCATGGCTCATTTAGTAATGAATATAAACCGATTCTTACCGTAAAATCCGGTGATACGATCAGAATGCATACTCCTGATATCGAATGGGGCTATTCCAAATCCAAAGGAGAAAAGAGAGATTTTTTCAAATCTAATGTAAATGAGGCAGACCCACGCCATCCTATGATCGGCCCTATTAAAATCGCTGAAGCTAAACCAGGAATGGTACTAGAAGTGAAATTGAATGATCTTGTTCCGGGCTGGTACGGAACAAATTGGGCCGGCGGTAAATCAAGCTGGCAAAATGACCACCTCGGCTTAACTGATTCGGAGAGAATACGTTTGGACTGGGAGTTAAATTCGAACACAATGACTGGTACTACTATTATTGGTGACCGGCCATTCCATGTTGCCCTCAACCCTTTCATCGGATTAATGGGGGTCGCTCCTGCAGAAGCAGGTGTTCATGTTACCTCTCCTCCCCGCTATTGTGGAGGAAATATTGATTGCAAAGAACTCGGCAGAGGAAGCACCCTCTTTCTGCCAATCGCTGTGGATGGAGCAATCTTCTCCATTGGTGATGGACATGCTGCCCAGGGAGATGGAGAGGTATCCGGCACGGCGATCGAATGCCCAATGGACATAGTCGATATTACCCTAACCTTAAGAGATGACCTGCAACTCACCATGCCGAGAGCTCTTACTCCATCTGGCTGGGTTACCTTTGGTTTCAATGAGGACTTAAACCTTGCAGCTGCACAAGCCCTAAATGAAATGACAGAATTGATACGTGAAACCTACCAAATTGAAAAGACAGAAGCCTTAGCCCTTGCGAGTGTGACAGTTGATTTGAGAATCACACAAGTGGTTAATGGGGTAAAAGGAGTCCATGCCATTTTACCGCATGGTTCAATTAGATAAAATAAGCCCCTGTTCAGTCACTGGAATTGTGATAGAACAGGGGCCGTTTTTATGAATTGTTCAGTGTACTGTTTTCCAGGTTCTCTATATGCCTAATGACTTCAACCAGACTTTTTTCTGCCATTGATTTCAAGTGAAGTGCATGTTTTTCAAAGTTCAAGGTTTCCGTTACTTGATTTGGCACAATCACGCACTTTAATCCAGCAGCAACTGCAGCATTAAGCCCATTTAAAGAATCCTCAAAAACGATTGCTTCTCTAGCCTCTATATTTAAATCATTCAAGGCTTTTAAATATAAATCCGGTTCCGGCTTTACTTTTTCAACATCATCACGGGTGACGATTACTTCAAAGTAGCTTAATAGGCTTAGCTCGCCTAAAAAATGGGTGACCCATTCACGGGAAGAACTGGAAGCAAGAGCAATTTTATAACCGGACCTTTTTGCCTCCTGAAGATATTCTTTAACACCCTCACGCGCCTGCACTGAAGCCATTCTCTCATTATGTATCTCATAAGCCCTTAACTTGATTTCTTCAGTATTGCAGCTTTCGCCCAGCTGCTTCCTAAAATACTCATACAGAACAGTGTCATCTGTACCAATGCATTTGGCAAATTCCTCAAGTGGCAGCTCTGCCTGATAAAAATTCAAAGATTCCTTAAACGCCTCATACCAGGCTGTCTCTGTGTCGATTATTAATCCGTCAAAATCAAATATAATTGCTTTTATCAACGTTCTCTTCCCCTTTCTCACCTTTGATAAGTAAGTTTTCACTTCTTAAATTCGTCATCTAATTTCTTTTCAATTTCTGAATTGCTCAACTTAACGTTCTCTTTTTCTTTGACGTCAAGATGGTTTGTAATCAATTTTAATTGATATTTAATGGTTGAGAGACTGGAAGTCACATACAAACCATAATATTTAAATTGAGCAAATTACAACAATAGTAATTTTCCCCTTTATTTAGTCTATTTTATCATGGTAAACAAAAGCTTAGCGAAAATAGTTTTGTTAAAAAACAAGATAAAGCTGCCGAATCCTATTCCGGCAGCTTGTTTGTTTAGTAAACTATTACTCTTACTTCTTTTGCCCTATCCTCACTGCGGCCGCAAAAATCCATTTGTTTTCATCAAATTTAAAGGTTATGCTCATGCCGCCTCTGGATTCTAATGGATAGCTGCTGATAAAAATCTCGCTAGACACGTTGTAAATTTTATCTCCATTATGTTCAAGTGTCGATTGTACCTTGGTATCCTCAGGAAGATGATCCTTTATTGCATTCATCGCTTCACCCTCCGTTTTTATAGGAGAAGGAAAGTAGAAAACTGGCTCTCGGCATTTAGTATCACTATTCATGCAAACTAGTTTTATTTGATCTGTTTCAAATACAGGGGAAGGTGTGAATTTTTTTAACGGCATGGTGGTTTTGATAAAATTGATATCATCGTATAACCCGCCCATTTTTGTTGTGGATTTTGTGATTGGAACGAGGATCTCACCCTTCTTTTCATAAGTGTCACTTATATCTACTGGCTTTTCCGCGCTAATGACAGGATCAACAATTGGTACTTCCTTTACTGTCTCCTTCTCATTAAGTTGGCTCCATAAAATGATTCCTCCTGCAGCTACTATAATACTGACAAGACTCCAGATTAAAGCCTTATGTTTTCTAAAAGGCGAGATTCCAATCACGAACAACTGTATCAACCTATCTTTATAGGTCGGGTCATTAGAAGTTTTATACACATTAAATATTTTACGAAGCCCTTCTCCCAACAGGTTAAACGTAAAAATCGTGTACGTTATTGCAATGGCTGGGACAAGCGGAATCCATATGGCCTTGATGACATCGCTCCGAGATTTTTCAAGAAGTGCCTGCCAATCATATGTAGCCGACGAAATGTCAACCATCCCTCCCTCGAGAATGAGAATTTTGGAAGCGATGAATATGCTGAATAAAGCCAGCTGCCCAATCAAAAGTGTAATCCTTCCTAAATCATTGCAAAAATTTATGATCAGATTCTGCATGATGTTTGGAAAATAATAATTGGTAAACATTTTAAACGGTTTAACGCCGATGATGATTCCTGCCTTTACATATTCCTTTTCAGCAATTTCATTGATTTCATGCGAAACAAGAATACTTACCCTGCCGACCTCCGTAAGAGCAAGGAGGAGAATGGCCCAATACATTGAATAAGGAATATCCACATCGAATTGCCAAACTGGTTCTGGCAGCATCAATAATAGAATCGCAGCGAAAACTGTCGGCACACTGCTGAATAATGAATTCCAGGCATTCGCTATGGTATAGGCAAGGCCCCTTTTAGACGCTGCCAGGAAAGCCAGCGGAATGGCGATGATATAGCGGATGAGCGCAATCCAAAAAATATACCTCAATGTGTCCTTTGTCCCAATAATCAACAAACTTAATAGATCCCGGCCATCATTGTCGGTCCCAAGCGGATCTTCCAACGAAGGAGGAAAAGGTGCTCTGGCCATAGATCCATCTTCATAAAAACGCATTCGACTGTCAGCAGGATCAGGATCGACAAAGCTCAGCCGATCACCAAAAAGTGTGAAAAATAATAGGACACTAAACATACATATTCCTAACCACAAATACCAGTTTTTCCTCAAAATCTTCCCCCTCCCTGTCTATCTCTTTTATTGAAACCTAATCCATTAATATAATCCTGCAAAAGGTTATTCTGGAGGAGCCATGCTAACACAAATTAAAATGAACACGATACATACCGATATGAAACAGTACCTAATGAAAATTGTGAGTATTTGGACCAAGGGGTTTTTCTTTTCTACCTGATAGTTGTGCTGCCATAATGTACTGAGTATTTGCGATACAAAAAGAATCAGCATAAAGCACATGGAGAATTCAACCGCAAGGCCTAATTCATTACTTTTTGGAACTTGGATTCGCTGGATCGCATACAGAAACCGCCAGGCAGCCCCTTTATAGTCAAGCAGCCATTCAACCATCAACAGATTCGAAAGAACATAGGTCATGACAACAGGGATATGTTGAAAGATAGAAACAAGGCATTTTTTCAATATATGTTTTTTTATAACGAGTTCATCCGTAAGCCCCATGGCCCTTGCCGTCTGAATGTACATTTCTCCCTCTTCATTAGAAAGTGAAGCTGATGTGATCCTGGCAAAGTACATTAATGGATATAAGGAGACCATAATGGATGGAAGGATAAAATTATACCATTGATCATTCCCAAACCAGTCTATAAAGCGGAAGTTATATAGGATAATCCATTGCAAGGCAATAATCACGAAAAAATCTGGCAATGAAGTAATCAAAGATGTCAGCCCGTTACCAATTGGTGCAAGGGCTCCTTTTTTATTGCGAAAATCAAAGATTCCTTTTGCCAATCCCAAAGGAATAGCAGCAACAAAGGCAGTAACAATGATCGGTAAGCTTCTCTTGAAAAAGTCCTGAACGACACTCTCAAAGCTTTCAAAGTTACGAGTTGTCCCCAGGCTGCCCTCTGAAATAGCTGACATTATTAATTCTTTCATTTTTACGAAGACACCATCCAAGGGATATAAATCGTGCAGCATTCCAATAAAATATGTAAGACTTCCATTCCCAAAAAACATTCCAATTCCGGCAAAAAGCAAGACAAAGTAAAAAATCGTCAATAGGTCTCTCCGGAAATCCACCCTTTTGAGCATTAACACCCCTCCAGCCAACACTGTACTTGGGAAAAATTTAATACTTGTAACAATAAAGTTATGAATACAGCTTGAATTTATGCCATTTAATTACAGACTAGAAAAGGAACAGTGAGTAAAAAGTCTTACGCTGAGACAAAATTTTCTGATGGAGAATCTTTCCCAAGTTAAGCTCAAAAAAAAAATCTAGTCAGCGACTAGATTTTTCCACTTATATCTTCTCTTATCATCTCAATCAGTTCTTCAGATAAATTTGCCGGAAGGGACTTACCTTCCTTGAAGACCCAGGCATTCACCAATTCAAGGTCTGACTTATTAAATGTGATACTATAATTTAGGCTTTGATGTGAAAAATCAGCTGAAATATGTTCATCACCGTTCGATTCATCATCGATAATCAGATTCTTTATTTCATATGGTTTCACGGTAAATCTCCTTTTTGTTTTTAGGTTTAACCGTAGAGTTTTGTTTATACATTTTTAAGTGGATGCAATTTAATAAAGATGTATATCTGTTTATTTAAATGAAACGAACAAAACAACCATATCGATTTTTAACAGCTTACATCTTCAAAACTCCTAAATAAGCTTCCCAAGGTCCTACGTCTTCCCTGTATCTTTGAGCCATGATCCGAATAATCTGAGACATATGGGTTAAATCATGTACAACCCATGTTGAGATCAATTCCTTTGCTGTCACTTTTCCGAATTCAGGGTGTAACCCTGTCATTGCCAACTGCCGTTCATCCACAATTAGATTTTTTAATGTTGATACATTTTCACTTCTTAGTGATTTAAATTCCAGGAACTTAACTTCCAACGTTTTTGATGAACTTTCTGTTAAATGTGCAAAACGATCAAATGGAGGGAATAATTGATCTTCCCCTTCCTCTAAAATACACTTTAGTCTTGGGATCCAGTTCGTTTTCTCTCCCACAATGAGATGATCAATTACTTGAGTTGCATTCCAGCTCCCTTCTCCTTCGTTGCATTCCAGCCATCCAGCAGAAAGACCAGTTAAAAATATCTCCAAAGTTTTAGGCGTTCTTTCCAGCACCTCAATAGATTCCTTTATATTTAGATTCATTTTTTCCGACTCCTTTCTTTTGATGAAGCTGAAGAGATACAATTTAATAAGAAACTCATTAGTGATAAAATCACTTCGAATTTCAAAAATCTGGTAAAATGAATCATATAACATTCGGGAGGTTAAAAATGAAAAAGACAATTTCTTTCCTTCTCTTGTTTACGCTGTTCTTAGCTGGATGTAATACTTTCGATGGATCTGATGAATTTCATCCCATTGTTGTTGATAAAATAGAGTCAGCAAGCGGAAAAAGCGTTAATCAATACCACAAAACAGTAAAAAAGAGACGAGATATTTCTTTCGTAAAAAAAAATCACCAAAGAAGATTATCACGAAAACACGGTTGAACATCCATCATCAGAAGCAGATTATACTTTTTATTTTGATAACCCTTATGCAAAATCTATATTATTTCGTTTATGGATCCTGCCAGGCAATAAAGCAGTAATTGGTCATGGTGGCTGGTATGTAGAACTGTCCAAAGAGGATTCCGAAAAACTCATGAATATTTTTAATATAAAAATAAAATGATAGATTACGAACGCGAGAGAATCTCGCGTTCTATTTTTTATTGAAGCATCTTTTCAATTATTCAAGAACTATAAGCGTCTTGATTGCCAGAAAGACGTTTAATACCTTCTTTATTTTGCTCGATTACATGCTCCGTTAATTCAGCCTGCTTCTTACCATTTTTATAGATACCTCTCAATACATCGTAAATAAATGCTAATGCAATGAAAATGAGTTAGCTTTCAGTTATTCCATAATAAAGCTGTAATACAATGTCACATGGCTGTTCTTTTTCTGAAAAAATTAAATGATATGATAGATTTGTCTGATTTATTTTATAAAAAGAGAGTGAAATCTATGAATATAAAAATGGCTGTTGAACAGCTGAACCTATCTGGCATTTCGGCTAGAGAAGAAGAGATCATGCGATGGATTGAAGAGGGAAAAATAAAGGCAGAAATACCTCAAAGACGGAACGCAGCATACAATATTAATTCTAAGGATCTTACAGATTTCATTATCCAGCAGCATACCGAGAGTCTTAATGAACAACTTGAGAAATCAAAATATGAAAACCGGAAGCTAGCAGATGAACTAGAACTTACTAAAACCCGTATACATATTGAACAATCAAAAGTCCGCACCCTGAAAAAAATGCTGAACGCCCAAATAGAAGCATCAGGTACAAATTCTTTTCATTATGAAGAAATGTTAGGATTAAAGCCTGATTCTTCCGGACAGGCTCTTAAAAAAGAGTTCAAGAAACTACTTAAAGCGCTCCATCCCGACCGCGGTGGCGATGAAAGGCTTTTTAGGGTTTTTAATGAGCACTATGAGAATTTGAAATAGCTCTTTGTTGAGTATGCTATTTGTTTTTTGTGTTAATATTTACTGCTAAAAAATAAGTGCTTAATCCAAGCATTAATCCACCTAGTACACCACTCAATGAACCTGCTAATGGCCAACTCGTTGAAAGGTATATTCCTGACAAATTTAACAGTAAACCCGTTAAAAATAGTACAAATCCCTTATTCATTTTTTCTCCCAAAATGTTTTTCCTTATTATACCATATCCGTTCTTCATAAGTAAAAGAATCAGCAGTTCCCCGCTGATTCTTTTTCTCTTACTTATTTTTATAAAACCTGTCCCTAACCCGCTTCAACCTTGCATGATAATACAGGATATCCAATCTTGCTTTTTCAGCTTCCGGTGCGATTGGCCTCAAATTTTCGATATCCCAATAATCAATGATCACATCAAGCACCTGATCAAAATATTCAAGGGGTCCATAGTTTGCCTCTTTTGCAATGATCGCCATACGATTGTCGAAGTCCGGCATTACAGCTCCTGGCATTTGGAAATTCATGATAACATTGCCCAGGTAGTAGCAATAATTCGGCTCTAACTCAAGGTGGTATTTAATCACATCTCGATAGAATGCATAATGCAACGTTTCATCTTTCGCAAGGCGCCTCAGAAGGGAAGAAAGATCCTTATCATGCGGACCAGCCACTTTGGCGACATTATAGTAAAACACCATTGTCGCAAGCTCCTGCATAGAAGTATAAACCATGGTTTCAAAAGGCGTATGGAAATTAGGATTCCAGCCATTTTCAAGCGTCATTTTATGTAGTTGATGAAGCCTCATAGGTTCGACATTTCTGGTAAGTAATAGATAGGTTTCTAGCAGGTTCGAATGCTGGTCCTCTTCCGCTGTCCACGTATGGACAAAATCCTTGATGACTGTCAAAGAACCCTTAAAGGTCTGATCTAAGTACGAAGTAAACCAAGGAAGGTTCACCTCAGTTAAAAGCGCCGTTTCTACCGCTGTAATCACTGGCGCAGGCAATGTGACCTGACTTTCATCCCAAGGAACTCTCCTGAAATCCATCCCCTTGTCCCACGGCAAAAACTCATGATAACCCCAATCAATCTTCTCCGCTCTCAACTTATGTTCCTCATAAAGCTCCATAATCCTAGGTTCCAGCCGAAAATCCAAATGATTCGTTAACAAAATAGCCCCTCCATCAATTTAACGCATTAACTCACTGGGGGTCAGACCCCCGGCGAGGTGATGCGTTAAAGCGTTTGTTTGCTAATTAATAAGTTGGTATTATGACCTGTTACTAATTTTTATCATAACATATTTATCTGAATTTTTCCTGAATGAGGTTCTATTATTTTATAAATAGTAACTTTGGATTAGCTTCTGATGCTAGTAGTGGCGGTCATTATTCTTGTAGATCATGCTTTATTATGGCAGTCACTCATTAACTATAACCAGATGGAAACAATGCTTCATCAATGATTCTAACCAGCTGATCTTGCTTCTGAAAATGTGCCTTCTAATTGATTATAAAAAGGAACCACCAGCTACTAAACCTGCAGCAAGTGGTTCTCTTCTTAGCAAAACTTTTTATTTCCCTATTGATAAGGTTTCTCCTGATAAAAATAATTAGGCTTAACGATTTCATTTTCATATGACTTATGAAAAATGTGAGTAGTAGCTGGGGATACTGGCGGAATCAGCCACGTCCAGTCCCCTGTCAAATTCCTTCCCACTCCCCTTTCCTTCTCTTCAAATACCTTAAACTGCATTCCAGCAGTATGGTGATCCACAATGGCTACTCTGTCTTCATTAAATGAATAAAGGACACTAGTATTAAGTTCAATAAGGGCTCGATCTTTCCATAATGAAGCACTCTTTTTCATATTTAATCCCATTCGATCTGCGATTCTTGGCAGTAGATGGTAGCGGGATTCGTCGGCCAAATTTCGTGCACCTATTTCTGTTCCCATATACCATCCGTTAAATGGGGCTGCCGAATATTCAATTCCGCCAATATCCAGCTTCATATCTGATATGAACGGGACGGCATACCATTTAATTCCCAGCTCTGCAAACCAACCGAATTCTGGATGTCGCAGAGGCACCTCGAGCACCAGGCTGACGGGGATGTCATACCATTTTGGTGCCTTCCCGTCTATTTGAATGACCAAAGGCAAAATGTCAAAATCAGTCCCAGCGCCTTTCCATCCAAACTTTTCGCACTCTTTAGTGAAATCAATCGAACTTGAATCACCGATGGTACCAAACTCCGTTTCATAGCCTGCATAACGGACAAGCTGATGGTTCCAGATACGTATATTTTCAGTTTCATTCTTCTTCGGTTGGAAAATGGTGATAGTTGGTCTAATCTTCCCCTCATTGGTTGCAAAATCAATATGTTTGAACAAAGCAGTCTTAATTTCCTCTTCTGTTTGCAGCTGCCGTGCATCAAATACTGTCAAACTATCCCAAAATAGTCGTCCAATGCAGCGGTTGCTATTTCTCCAGGCCATTTTCGCTCCATGCTCTAGTTCCTCAAATGTATGTATATAGTTTCCCGTTAGCTGTATTTCCTCTTTAATTTGCTGGATCCTCGTTTCAGTTTTTTGATCCGATTTTTGGAGCTCACTATAACAAATTCGGATGAAACGCTCCGCCTCGTTGAACAATTCAATAATCAAAGATAAATCCTCCTGTTGCTTTTGTATGGGAACATTTTAACATGAAGAATGACGAATCAATAACGATTAGGTATTACTAATTCACTTGTAATAAAATTTTTCTCATGGAATTCGTTTCATTTAAATACCATATAGAGAATAGCGAAGATTAGCGAAAACCGGCTATAATAGAATGGTTTTTCTAATAAAGATACTAAGGAGTAAATCATGTCTTCCATAAAAAAGATCACCCCTCAATATGACCCCTGGGAAGCCTACATGGATATTGAGCAATATGGCAAACCTCAGCTTACTAATATTGAATTCACGACCACTACTCTTTGTAATATGCGTTGTGAGCATTGTGCGGTAGGATATACGCTTCAACCGAAGGACCCTGCTGCTCTTCCTTTGGCATTGCTTCTGCAAAGGCTAGATGAAATTCCAAAATTAAGATCCTTGAGTATTACCGGTGGAGAACCGATGCTCTCACTTACATCGGTAAAAGATTATGTAGTCCCGATTTTGAAGTATGCCCACCAACGCGGAGTACGTACTCAAATAAATTCAAATTTAACTGTGGATCTAGCTCGATACGAGTTAATCATTCCCTATCTAGATGTATTACATATTTCACATAACTGGGGAACAGTCGACGACTTTGTCGAGGGCGGATTCGCAAGGATGGACAAAAAACCAGATTATAAGCAGCGGGAAAAATATTTTGAGAGAATGATAGAAAACAGCAGAGAACTAGTCAAAGCAGGAGTTACCGTCTCTGCTGAGACAATGCTAAACAAACGCACATTGCCTTATTTGGAAAAAATACATAACCAAATCGTCAAAGAAATGCTCTGCCAAAGGCATGAAGTGCACCCTATGTACCCCAGTGATTTTGCAAGCAATCTGGAAGTCTTATCACTTGAAGAAATCAGGACAGCGATCCATCATCTGCTCGATGTACGTGATGAAAATGTATGGATGTTATTTGGAACACTGCCATTCTATGCCTGCAGCCAGAATCTAGAAGATTTAAGTCTTCTGGAACGCCTGTACAACAGTAAGAATGTAACAGTACGCAATGACCCTGATGGCCGCTCACGCTTGAATGTCAATATATTTAATGGTGATGTGATCGTTACAGATTTTGGCGATACACCTCCGCTAGGAAATATTCAAAGTACTAACCTGCAAGAGGCATTTGATAAGTGGCAGGCCTCCGAACTGTCCAAAGAGTTGGGCTGTCATTGTCCGGCTGTATCGTGCTTAGGGCCAAATATTCTCGTTAAAAACAGTTACTATAAAGATTACGATTTTAGTACACTTCAAAATAAAATCAGCAGAGTTAAAGTTGGCAGCCTTTAATTATGGCTTGTAAAGATAAAAGGAGGAGCAGGATGCTCCTCCTCTTAAAATTGGAAAAAAACACTGATTTTTTCCAGTTTGCGGGATTTCGACAATGATTGGCGGAATCACAGGGGGAATTTGCGGAATCGAGGGGAGTACTTGCGGGATTTCGACAAAAAGCTGCGGAAACCATACGTTGCTTGAGGGTTCTTCTAAAAAAATCATGGGAACGAATGAGTTCCTTAGTAGATTTCGTAAAAAAACTGCGGAATCCACGGTTACTTGCGGGATTTCGAATTAAAAGCTCCGGAATCCACGGTTACTTGCGGGATTTCGAATTAAAAGCTCCGGAATCCAATAGTGTTCTTGCAGAATACTCAACTAATCATGAAGAATATCGTATTTCTTTATGAAACACAGCATTTTATTATTTTGAAGAGCTTTTCCCTCCTGAACAACACCACTAAATTGAAAATTTCATGCCCCTCTTTCCTGCTTAAAGTGAAATTTGATTTCAACAAAAAAATCCCAACTCTATTAAAAGAGCTGGGATTTTTAAAATACTAGATATCAAGCATCTAAATCCTTCGAAATCCCGCCAACACCCCAATACTTTTTCGGCACTGGCTGAACAATCACCCTAACCTGCTCAGGCTTAACTTCAAGAGTTCTAACAGCACTATCCGTAATTCCAGCAATCAGCTCCCTGATCTTCTCATCACTCCGCCCCTCAAGCACCTGAACCTGAATAATTGGCATCCCATCACCCCATCCCTTCACCGCATTACACCACTGGGGGTCAGACCCCCGCCGCTTCACCGCGTTGCTTCACCGGGGGTCTGACCCCCAGTGCGGTGAAGTGTTAAAATCCTAGTAAGCGTGGGATGAATAGGGTTGTTTGTTCCCAGTAGGTGATGACGAATAGCATAGCTATGCCTAAAATCAGCATTGGCATGACGGCTTTTACTAGTCTTTCGAATTTTACTTCTGCTATAGATGATACGATGAATAGTCCTGTTCCGACTGGCGGTGTCAGCAATCCGATTGTCAGGTTGATACAAATGATGACGCCGAAGTGAATCGGGTCGATCTGGAACCCTGTCACGAGCGGCATGAACACCGGAACAAGGATGATCAATGCTGCAATTCCATCAAGTAGCGTTCCAACCAACAATAGGAACAAATTCACCAAGAGCAAGAACACAAATGGATTGTCCGAGATGGACAACATTGAATTAGCAATCAGTTGCGGAATCTGCTCAAACGCGATCAGCCAGCCAAATAAATTGGCCATAGCAATCAGAAATGTCACTGTAGCTGTGCCAATCACCGTATTGACAAGTATCTTCCCAAGGTGTTTCCACTTCAACTCTTTATAGAAAAACAGCCCGACGATAAAAGCAATAAAACTTGCTACAGCAGCTGATTCAGTTGCCGTAAATGCTCCACTTAAAATCCCTACTGTAATAACGATAGGCACCAACAGAGCTGGCATAACCTTGATAAAAGAAGCCCAAATCTCCGGAAAGCTTGCCCTCTCACTGCGCGGAAAATTGTGCTTGTACCCCATATAGGCTATCAGTGCAATAAACCCTATCCCAAAAATGGTTCCCGGAATAATACCTGCCATGAATAGTCCACCAATTGATGTCCCAGACAAAGTACCGTAAATAATAAAAATCATGCTCGGAGGAATAATCGGAGCCACAATCGATGAGGCAAGCGTCAACGCGGACGCAAATTCCCGATCATACCCTTCCTTCTCCATTTCAGGCACCATGACCTTGCTCATCATCGCAGCCTGGGCATTCGCTGACCCCAATATGGAAGCCAGAAACATATTCGCGATGACCGTCACATATGCAAGTCCTCCGCGAACATGTCCCACGAGCATTCTGGCAAATACCACAAGGCGGTTCGTAATCCCGCCGCTGTTCATTAACTCACCTGTAAGCATGAAAAGCGGGATCGCGAGCAAACCAAAGTTCTCCATACCGGAATATAGCCGCTGTGGCGTCGAATCCAGAAGCATCGTATTCCCTGTTACTAGAAAATATACAATCGTCGTCATTCCAAGTACCAACGAAATCGGAATACCCATTATTAAAAATAGGATAAAGGCTGCTACAACCAGTAACATCATAGAGCTTCACCGTCCTTCACTAGCTCGGACACTTGATTGTTCATGTTCCGATCAGTTGCAATCTCCATCATATTGCTGATTAAATGAATGGCCGCAAAAAGGAGACCAATCGGTAAAATCGAATACGGAATCCACATCGGAAGCAGAATCGCACTCGACCTTTGGATCGCCACTGTCGGTGCACTGATCCATTTAAAGCAATAAAACAGCAAGAGCCCCATAAAAAGCAGCATAAAAATATGAGCAATAATGGCTACGACCTTTTGGATGTTACTTGGCAGCAAATCAGTAACGAGTGTGACAGATGCCTGTGTTTTATATTTCAAACCAAGACTGCCGCCGATAAACGTTATGTAAATTAAAAGAAATATAGAAACTTCCCCTGCCCAAAACAAAGGAACTTTAAATACGTAGCGGAAAACAACAGCAGCTGTCACGATTACCGCCATTGCAAACATGAGGAGAATAGCCAGTTTCTTTTCGAAACTGGCTACCAAATTGCTAAGGTAGGTCACGTATTTCCCTCCAATTTACTTGCGGAATGTGTCCATGAATTCCTTGATTAGTGGATCTGTTGAGCTGTACTTTTCATCAAATTGCTTAATGTATGGCTCAAATAACTTTTGGTCGATTTCGTAGATTTTCATACCCTTGTCGCTCAAAGTCTTCTTGAACTCTTCTTCTTGAGAAGCTCGAGTTTTTGCAGAATAATCAGCTGCCGCTTTGATTGACTCATCAATAATCTTTTTGTCAGCATCAGACATTTTGTCATACTTCGCTTTATTCATCATCGCAACCGCAGGCCAAACCATGTGGTTCGTTACAGCGCCATATTTAGCAACTTCATAATACTTGTTCGTAATGGTTGCATCTAAATCCATGTCCATTCCATCGATTACGCCTGTCTGAATGGCAGCGTATACTTCAGGAAGCGGTAATGATTCAGGAGATGCACCCATTGATTTGTAAAAATCCTGAAGCGGAGGGCTTGGTGTTACACGGAAAGCTAATCCCTTCATGTCTTCTGGCTTCTTTACTTCCTTATCCTTGAAAAGCATGACACGGTTTCCGGCAAAAACGTAATCAAGACCTTTTATACCCTGGCTATCCAAAGTACCAAGAATCTTCTTTGCTACTTCAGTATCTCGAGCAGCGTTTGTTTCTTCCAAATCTTTAAAAGCATATGGCGCAAACCATGCAGTGAACGCCGGAGCACGGGAACTCATGTAAGCAGCAGTAATGAATCCAAAATCAACAGATCCAGATGAGATCTGCTGAACCATATCTGCTTCGGTACCCAGCTGGCTAGCAGGGTAAATCTCTAGCTGCATCCTTCCGCCTGAACGCTTATCAAGCTCTTCCTTGAATTTCTCTGCAGCCTTATGCCACATATGATCAGTTGGGGTAATATGCGCAAGCTTGAAAGTATATTTCTCACCAGATCCTGCCGCTGGCTTTGCGTCCGTTTTACCGCTGCTGCACGCAGCCGTCGTTAAAATCAGCACAAAAATTAAAAGTGTAAGCCCAAAACTCCTAAATCTCATTTCTCGCACCCCTTTAAAAATATAATTGTAAACGCTATCAATCTGATAAAAAACAAATACTCTGTGCTGTCTCTACTGTGATTATAGTCACTTCTTTTTCGTAAAAGTGTAAACTGGTTAACATAGAAATGTAAATTTTATCATTATATTCTGAATATTTTAAACTTAAAAGAAAGCACTTAGTTATCAAAACTAAGTGCTAGATTTACAGGAAAAAGAAACACAGCCCAGCTCGGCAAATTGCACTAGAATCGTATCCTGTGGCTCAAACGAAACCGCCTCGGATACCGCACCGCTCAGAATCACATCTCCCTTTTTAATTCCCTTGCCGACTTCTCCGAGTTTATTGACTGCCCAGGCTACCGATGTAGCCGGATGCCCCAACACCGCAGCACTCGAACCCGTTTGGACAACCTGTCCGTTTATCGACATCACCATTCCTAGCTGTCCCAAGTTTAATTCCTCTGGAGACTTCCACTTGCTGCCGATCAGAAATTTTGAAGAAGAGCAATTATCTGCAATCACATCAGCGAGTGTGAACTTAAAGTTAAGGTAGCGGCTGTCGATGATTTCAATTGCGGGTGCCACAAACTTGGTAACACGGAGCACATCCTCTGCCGTCACATCCGTCCCTTGCAGATCCTCTCCAATAAAAAAAGCAATCTCCGGCTCTGCCTTCGGATGAATGAAATTTGAGTATTCTAAAGGCTCCCACTCAAGCGAAAGCATATCGTCGGTCAAATAACCATAAATAGCTTCATGGACGCCCATCATGTCCTGCTTCGCCTTGCTTGTCAACCCAAGCTTCAGACCAATTTTACGTGCTCCATCCTTTTCGCGCCTCTCGATCAATTTTTCCTGAATCGAATAAGCATCGCTAAAACTCATGTCCGGATACCGGTCCGTTACCTTCACGACTTCACGGCATTCTTTTTCAGCAGAGTAAAGATATTCTACAATTTCAAGATCGACTCCCTTTGTAATCGTCATTCCCTACACCTCCAGTTTCTGAATTTTTGCCAATTCCGCAGCCACATCAAGAATCAGATCTTCCTGGCCGCCGACCGCTTTCCTTTTACCCAGCTCTATTAAAATATCCCTAGAATCAATGCCGAATCTCTGCCCTGCCCGTTCAGCATGAAGCAGAAAGCTAGAGTACACGCCTGCATAACCTAACACCAGGCTGCCCCTATTAATTTCCTGTGACCTTGGAATCATTGGACCAACCGTATTCTCAGCAACATCCATCATTTTATAAATATCAATGCCAAGATTGACTCCCATTCGGTCCAATACGGATAAAAGCACTTCTGTCTGTGCATTACCTGCTCCAGCTCCAAGGCAGCGGATACTGCCGTCAATCCGAGACGCACCCTCTTCAATCGCAACAAGGGTATTAGCAACTGCAAGCGACAAATTATTGTGCGCATGGAATCCCACTTCAATTGACAATGAATTTCTCAGCGCAGAAATCCTTTCACGAACTTCATCTGGTAAAAGCGCTCCGGCAGAATCAGTCACATACACAGCCTGCGCGCCATAGCTTTCCATCAATTTCGCCTGCTCCACTAACTTTTCAACCGGAGCCATATGCGCCATCATCAGGAATCCCAATGATTCCATGCCAAGCTCTCTTGCCATGCTGATATACTGGGCTGAAACATCTGCCTCGGTCACATGTGTACCTACACGGACAAGCTCGGCTCCAAGGGAACGTGCCTGTTTCAGTTCATGTACCGTCCCAATACCCGGGATCAGCAGGACCGCTACCTTTGATTGCTTGCACTCATCAACAGCAGCTTCAATCAGTTTCATCTCATCAACAAGCGATTTCCCATATTGTAGTGTTGAACCACCCAAACCGTCACCGTGGCTCACTTCGATATAATGCATCCCGGCATCATCCAGCTCACGAGCCACACGGCGCACCTGATCCTCCGTATATTGATGCTGCATCACATGACTGCCGTCACGCAGGCAAACCTCTGTAATCTTAATCGGCTTGTCACTTTTTCTCTTCAAAAAAATTCACCCAGCCTTTCGGTAAGACACTTTTTGATACACAACTTTAAGTAAAAATAACTCTATAGGGCTCGACGTATTCTACTGTCTAGGTATGTTTAATCTACCAATCCAGACGCTTTTTACTGCTGTCTTGGTATGTCTAATCTATTAATCTAGATGCTTTCCACTGTCTAGGTATGTTTAATCTACCAATCCGGACGCTTTTCACTACTGTCTTGGTATGTTTAATCTAGAAATCTAGACGCTTTTAACATTCTGCTTCTCAAGCATATGGCAAGCAAAATCCTCTGCCACCTGAGTTGCAGCAGCTGTCATGATGTCAAGGTTACCGGCGTACACAGGAAAATAATCTCCGGCTCCTTCAACCTCAAGGAAAACGGTTACTCGGTTGCCATCAAACATTGGCTCCTGCTTCAAGCGGTAACCTGGCACATATTGCTTCACTGTTTCGATCATTTGCTCGATTGATTTTGTGATTGCCGCTTCGTCCATATTTTTCACTTCACAATAAATCGTATCACGCATCAGGATTGGTGGCTCAGCAGGGTTCAGGATGATTAGCGCCTTGCCTTTATCTGCACCGCCAACTTCCTCTATGCCTCGACGCGTTGTGATTGTGAATTCATCAATATTTGCACGTGTTCCAGGACCAGCACTCTTGCTCGAAATGGTTGCGACAATCTCTGCGTAGCTCACATCTGCTACAGAGTTGATGGCGTGTACGATTGGAATCGTTGCCTGGCCGCCGCAAGTGATCATATTTACGTTTTTCTCATCCAGATAAGCATCAATTTTGACAGCTGGACTGACAAATGGCCCTCTTGCTGCAGGTGTCAGATCAATCGCCAGCTTTCCTAAATCCGCTAGCACTTTTGCATGCCTTACATGCGTTTTCGCCGAAGTTGCGTCGAAAACAATATCAGCTATATCAGGGTTTTCCTTTAACGCATCAATTCCATTATGGAAGACTAAATACCCTTTTTCTTTGGCTCTCTTTAATCCATCTGATTCAGGGTCAATGCCGATCATCGCCGTCAGCTCGATGACCTCGCTTCTCTCAAGCTTATACATGAGATCGGTCCCGATGTTTCCAGACCCAATGATTGCTGCCTTGATTTTTGCCAAACTTCACACCTCCTACTCAAATGTGACAGATACTGAACCAACCTGGCCGAACTGTGCCGTAATAGTGTCGCCTTCTTCAACGGCAATCGCCGCTGAAAGCGCACCAGGCAGGATTAACTCTCCCGCTTTTAGGGAGATTCCGAATTCATGAAGCTTGTTAGCAAGCCATGCTATCGCGTGGGCAGGATGCCCTAAAGCCGCCGCTCCTGAACCAGTCGCTACCATCTCGCCATTTTTAGATAAAATCATCCCCACACTACGGAGATCCAATCCATCGATTTCTGCCATTTCATCTCCTACCACAACCATTGCAGAGGATCCATTGTCAGCTACTGTATCAACCAGGCCAATCTTCCAATCCGCAATTCGGCTGTCGATGATTTCCAGAGTCGGAACGACATACTTAGTCGCCATCAAAACATCGAGGAAAGTGACATTAGGACCTTTTAAATCTTCAGCTAAAACAAATCCAATCTCTGCTTCTATTTTCGGGCTGAGAAGATCTCTTACTTTCACCTTTGCGCCATTTTCCACCTTCATATCATCAAGTAAATGGCCATAATCCGGCTCATCCACTCCTAACATTTTCTGCATCGCTACACTAGTGAGACCCACCTTCTTACCAATTACGGTGCGCCCCTCACTCAGCTTTCTCTTTAAAACCTCCAGCTGAACGTTATACGCGTCCGTCACATTCAACTCGGTATATTGCTGAGTCAGCGGCGGGACAGCCTGCTTGCTGCGCTCCGCCTCCAAAAGTGTATCCGCGATTTGATCTATCACGTTGTTCATCTACTTACCCTCCTTTTTATCTATAAAGTTATGAGAAATGAGCTAGCCCTATCTAACATTCAACCCTTTTAAAGCTAATTTGATTAGTATCTTATTTTATTAGTCGAATTAAATTGGTCAAAAATCTTAATTCACCAGTTGTAGTCGTTTTTTTCACCAGTTGAAATGAATTATTCACCAGTTGCAGCCTTTTTTTCACCAATGGGGAGCAATAATTCACCAGTTGGACTCAAATGGATACTTATAGGGTGGTAATTTTCAACACTTACTCCTGCTAATTCTTACTAGAAATCGTTTATTACTAGTAGGCCGGGCTTTATTACCAGTTAAAATTGAATTATTACCAGTACGACTGATTTTATCGCCAGTATGAATCAATTTATCACCAGTACGACCAATTTTAGGTTTTGGCCCGACTAAAATTACCAATACAAGCCAACAACTTTTAAAGCTTCATCGTAATCGTCTTAGCCTCAGTATAAAATTCGAAGCTGTGCCTTCCGCCTTCACGACCGATTCCGCTTGCTTTGGAGCCGCCAAATGGTGTGCGCAGGTCACGATAATACCAGCAGTTGATCCACAGCAATCCAGCGTTTACTCTGGCAGCAACTCGGTGGGCGCGGCGCAGGTCATTTGTCCAAACAACGCCCGCCAAACCGTACATCGAGTCATTCGCGATTCGCACTGCATCGTCTTCTGTTTTAAAAGGAATGACAACCAATACCGGCCCGAAAATTTCCTCTTGAGCGACGCGCATCTTATTGTCGACATCATATAAAACAGTAGGTTCATAGAAATTACCTTCGCCAAGGCCAGTCACTCTTTTACCGCCAATCGCAAGCTTTGCGCCTTCCGCTAACCCAATCTGCACATACTCATCGACCGTCTCCAAATGACCTTTAGAAACTAGCGCGCCCATATCAGTTGACTCATCCAGCGGATTGCCAACCTTAATTTTCCTGGCGGCAGCTACAAACTTCTCCATGAACACATCATAAATGCTCTCCTGTACCAGCAAGCGCGAGCCAGCCAGGCAAATCTCACCCTGATTGCGGAAAATCGCTTCAATTGAACCAGCGACTGCTTCATCTAGATCAGCATCTTCAAACACGATGTTTGCAGACTTTCCGCCTAGCTCAAGCGATACTGGAATCAGCTGGGATGCAGCGTTCTGCATGACAGTACGGCCAGTCGTGCTGTCCCCAACAAATGAAATCCGGCGCACAGATGGATTCCGCGTCATCTCAGTGCCAACTGAACCGCCAGGACCGGTAATAATATTTAATACTCCTGGTGGAAGTCCAGCTTCATTGGCAATCTCACCAAGCATCACGGCACTCAAAGGAGTGTATGAAGCCGGCTTCACAACAACCGTATTACCCGTAGCCATCGCTGCTGAAGCTTTCCAGGTCATTTGCATGAATGGCAGATTCCATGGAATGATCAAGCTTGTCACTCCAGCTGGGGCGTATTTCGAATAAGACATATACCGCGCCTGGTCATAGTGTTCATGATTGATATAGTTCGCCATCTCTGCAAAAAAGCGCAAATTCGAAGCGGCCCGCGGGATATCAAAACCGCGGCTCTCTTTAATCGGCTTCCCAACATCAAGCGTCTCAACCAGTGCCAGCTCATCCACCTTTTCCATCACCAAATCCGACATCCTGCACAAAATCTTTGACCTTTCTGCAACCGGCATCTCACTCCACACACCGCTGTCAAATGTGCGCTGCGCCACATCGATCGCATGCTTAGCATCCTCTACACCGGCCATTGCCACGGAAGCAAGCTTTTTATTCGTTGAAGGATCGATCGTATCGAAGCTCTCTCCCGAAATCGCATCTCGGTATTCACCATTGATAAACAACTTTGCGTCTTTTATTACCTGTGGTTGAGTCAGATTCATCCTAATCCAGCCTCCTCATCCTCTACTTCCACGACCATTTCAACCTCTACTGCGTTGTTTAGCGGCAGCTGGGCCATGCCCACCGCTGACCTGCCATGCTTGCCTCTTTCACCAAATACCTGGACTAGCAAATCGGACGCGCCGTTCATCACCTTTGGCTGGTCAGTAAAATCAGGCGAGCTATTCACAAAGCCAAGCACCTTCACGATGCGTTTCACTTTGCTCAGTTCACCAATCTCCTGCTTTACAACCGTAAGCAAATTAAGCATGCATTGCCTAGCAGCATCATAACCGACCTCAACCGATACATCCTCGCCAAGACGTCCGCGGTATTCATTCGTACCCTGGCCCGATGTGAAAATAAGATTTCCCGTCCTCACGCAGCTTACATAATTCCCTGCAGCAGAGCGTGGAGCCGGCAAATTGAAGCCTAATTCTATCAACCGTTCTTCAGGTGTAACTAATGCCTTCTCCATAAAATCAACTCCCCACTTTTACAGGTATGTTCAAGAATTTCAAAGCGTTTTTACCGAGCATCGCATCACTTTGTGCCTTTGAAAGACCAAGCGTGTCGTCAATCACTTTTCCAGGAGGGACTTCCCTCAAAAGGAATGGATAATCCGATCCCATGATGATTCGCTCATACCCGAAATTCTGCACTAAGTAATTCAAATTCACAGGCTCATTCACCAATGAGTCATAGTAAAATTGCTTCGCGTAATGGCTCGGCGGCTTATCAAGTAAACGCAGATGCGGCCAAACCTTCCAGCCCTGATCCAAACGAGGCAGCAGGTAAGGCAGCGCCCCTCCGCCATGAGCCAAACAGATTTTAAGCTTAGGGAACTTATCCATGATGCCCCCTAAAATAAGGCTTGCTCCTGCAAGTGCCGTTTCACTCGGCATTCCCACCGTGTACATCAAGTTGTGACGCGGCATTCGCTCCTTACCGAGTGTTTCCCATGGATGAATGAACAAAGGAACATCCCATTGCTCCGCCATTTCAAAAAACTCGATGAACTGAGGGTCATCAAGGTTAACACCATTCACATTCGTGCCAATTTCAATTCCGCTCAAGCGCAGCTCATGTTTACAGCGGTCCATTTCACGAATCGCCACTTCGACATTCTGCAGCGGCACCGCACCAAGCCCTATGAACTTCGTTGGAAACTGGTTGCAAATGTCGGCAATGAAATCATTCTGGACCCTTGCTAAAATTTCTGCTTCCTCAGCAGGTGCCCAGTAGGAAAATGTCACAGGAATCGGTGACAGTACCTGCATGTCGACCCCTTCACGTTCCATATCCTTTATACGCTTCTCGGCACTCCACACCTGGTCAGTCACCTCGCGGAACACCTTGCCTGCCACCATGATGTTGGCACCGCATGCGCATGTTCGCTCTAGCGTCGGCCATTTCTCCCCGCTGAAGCGCTTCGTGAGCTCAGTGAAATTTTCCGGAATGATATGCGTATGGAAGTCTACTCGCATTTCCATTCACTCGCTTCTGGTGGCATTTCATAACCGCAGTTCTTGCACTTTCGTAGCTCTTCATTTCCGTTAAAGCTGGCAATCGCTTCTTTAACCTGAACTTCGATATTCGTTAGCTGAATGGTTGCGCGGTGCATCTCGTGGTCACACTTGTCGCAGAACCAGACAAAATCTTCAAGCTCGCCTTCAGCACGATTGCGTTCAATGACAAGACCGATTGTATTAGGCACTCGGTGAGGTGAGTGCGGCACATTCGCAGGCAGGTGGAACATTTCCCCTTCTTTTACCTCAACAACTTCACGCTTGCCTTCAGCATTGATGACCTCTACATAGCAGCTGCCCTGGATTTGATAAAAAATTTCCTCGGACGGGTCAACGTGGAAATCCCGTCTCTTGTTCGGGCCGCCCAACAGCATCACCATCAGCTCGGCATCCTTCCAGATGACTTTATTGTTTACCGGCGGCTTAAGCTGGTCTCTATTTTCCTCAATAAATTTCAAAAGATTGATCGGAACAAATTGGCTTTTCATTTTTCCTCGTCTCCCTTCAATTCTTGTAAAATTAAGTTTCTACCTTTTTTTGACTAAAAAACTTTTTCAGTTTACATAATATAATTATTGTTAATTTAAATGAATAGGTTCACTGCGGTTACTTTATATTTACTCCGCTACCTCAGCACAGCTGCCCTTAAGCGATTTTTGCATATGCACCACTTCATCCGCTAAAAGCGAAATCCGTTGCAGTAAATCCGTATCCACAATCTCGTTCTCTCGGTTAAAATGATCATAGTTTGCGTACACATAGCTCGGTGCCACAAAAGCGCGGAAGTAGCCCGCAATCGGCTTCAATTGATTTTCAATCACTAGGAAATGTTGGTAAGTGCCCCCATTGGCTACAAACCCCATCACTTTGTTACGGAACGCATCAGGATGGATCAAGTCAAACAAATTCTTCAGCACACCCGGAATCGACCCTTGAAAAATTGGTGTTCCGATAATATAGAAATCCGCATTTGAAACCTTTTCAATTACTGTCCTCGTATCCTCTGAATACGTCGATGGATCGCGTCCATCACAGAACTGGACATCGTAATCCATCATATCTAGCATTTCAACCTCGATTTCCGGATACTTCTTTTTCACATCATCAAGCACTTTACGAACGACAATGCCTGTTTTGGCACCAATGATCGTGCCGGAGATTCCCAATAATTTCATCTCGTACCCTCCTATTCTCGTAAAAATGATACTAGAGCCTGCCGCCACAAAAGATTCGCACCTGCAGGGTATCCTGCTTTCCGCCAAGAACCCTACTTTCCTGCCGTCCATCCCAATAAGGTATTCGACAGGTGAACCTCTCCTTCAGATAGTAGCTGCCTGATTCTTGTGGAAGAGATCGGACTTCCCTTTGAGCAGCACACTGGCTTTGTCACCCGTACCCGGAAGTACATTTCCAGCAGAGCAATATCCCCAATACGGTCCTTCCCAAATCTGAAATCACCGCCAACCATGACTTCAAGCGGGTTAAGCTTCGCTAAAGTGTCAATAAACTCATAAGCACTACGCCTGGCATACATCTCATCAAACCTTGCAACCACTGAATGGTGAGCTCCAAGCTTCTCTATTTTCAAAAGCTTCTCATCCAAAGTCGTCAGCATCCTTACTCCTTGAAAAAACACTCTTGGCGGAGGATCAAATGTGTATACAACACTTGGCACCTTCAGCTTTCGGCCTCTTTGCACCGCCTGTCTGATGACAGCCTGATGGCCACGATGGACACCATCAAAGGCACCTATGGCCACGATCGATTGCGGCAACTCCAAAGTAGTGTATACATGTGCTTTCATTTGACCTTCTCCTCCTGTGATCCGCATTTATTTTGTAAGCGCTTCCTTATTATCCAGCTGACATCCCTTTAACGCTTCCTCAACCATATCGAGTTTTGCCTGACGCTTATAGTTGTTATAGAAAATACCTCGCTTGCGAATCGGGTCTCCTGTGTAATAGCGCTCATACTGCAACAATCGCTGTCCGAACGCCTCGCCGCACAGATCCCACGCAAGTTTGAAAATGCTGACGCGCTCCAGTGAAGATACACCTTCACGTCCAACATAGTAGTTATCAATCGACTCGCGTAATTCAACAGCGTCAAAATCAGCGCCTGTTGGTGACATCAATAATCCGCCAGCTCCTACAATTTGCATAACTTCAATCGCGCGTGGATACATTTTTGGCAGCAGGCCGCGAATCGTTTCAAGTGCTACATAATCTGGCATCGCTTCCCCTTGCTCCGTAATTGTGTGCTCATATTCCGCAACCTTCAGCAATGCTCTGATTGACTCAAGCGACTGCGCAAGTTCTCCTAGCTGGTCCTGAACATTCAGGTATCCATCAACACCAATTGTGTCAGCTACCTTCATGGCTACTTGTGTAGCGAACTCCAATTTTACAAGACCCCGGACACCTGACTGATGTGCTGGCTGCTGTCCTGCACCTGTCATTGGGTATAGCTTGTTGGCTGCTTCGACGTTGTTATATAAGAAAACACGGTCCCAAGGAACGACTACATCATCAAAAACAAGCAAGGCATCCATTTCTTCGAATCTTGAAGCAAGCGGATGATCAAAGAAAGAACGAGTTCCATCCTGCATCGGTTCACGGCAGATGATGCGCAGGCCAGGTGTTTCAATTGGAATAGCAAATGCTAAAGCATACTTCTCATCTCCAGGTGCAAATCCAGGGAATGAATAAATAATGACTTCATCAGTGATCGGGGCAAGTGTCGCAAGCATTTTTGCTCCTCTTACCACCAAACCATCCGGTGTTTCCTTTACTGCGCCAAGATGTGTGAACTCATCCTTCTGTTCGTGAGAAGTCTTGCTGCGGTCGTTTTGCGGGTTGATGATTGCATGTGTTAAGAAGATATCGTTATCGCGAAGATGTTTATAATAGTTGCGGACATTATCCGCCCAGTTTTGATTGTATTTTTCAAAGAACCAGGAATTGTAGTACATGGAAGTCACAACAACGTTCAAGAAATCGGGTGTTCTTCCCATCAGTCCGAAGGTTGCCTTTGCATACGCTTCGAATACGTTGCGGCGTTTTACCAAATCCTCATAGCTCTTAGGGACAAGGAATGAGTTGTTGACTCTCTCCCCTGTCTCTTCGCATACATGAGTGATTTTATCCTGGAATTCCGGATCATGCTGCATATCATACAGCCTTGCGATTTCAAGAATCGGCTGCTTGAACACCGGCTCCTCAAACAAATTTTCCACCTTTTTGCCTGAAAGCCATACCTCAGGTTTACGTGCTTTAACTGCTTCGATATATTGAGCCCCAGTCCTAATTCCCATATACACCCTCCTGATAAAATTAATTGAAAATTCAATTTGAATTGTAATACTAAATTTTGAACGTAACTGTAGCCTATTTAACATTTTTTCAGAATTAGTTTTCTTAAAAGTCTAAATTGTCTAACTTATTATAGAAATTAAGCCTTATTTCACCTATGATTATAGTAATTAGCAATCATGGCAAAGCTTCAAATCCAAAAATGTTTTTGGGAGGTAATGGTATGGTTACGGTTTATGAAGATGTATTCCATTGGGAGGCCTATCTAAAATACGGAACTCGCCAGTTTTTCAGGAAAAAGGAATACATTTATCAGCAAGGAAAAAACGGCGAAGGCTTCTACTACCTGCATAAAGGACTAGTACGGATCATCACTGAAACAGCCACTGGAAAAGAAAATATGCTGAACATCGTCATCCCAAACCAGCTGTTGGGCGTTCAGTCACTTGATCAAAACACACATTTCACTACCGCTATAGCCGTCAAAGATTCCGTTGTCTATCACTTCTCTTCAGACGAATTCAGGAAACTTATGATTGCCCATCCAGAACTCTTCAAACTCTTTTCAAAAAGCGTCATTCATAAAATGAAAATCCTTTTAGATCGGATTAATTTGAATGCGCTTACATCAGAACAAAAACTAGCTGTTCTGCTCCACAACATCTGTGATGAATTCAAAAATTACGAAATTCCAATCAGCCAGCAGGACCTCGCCTGCTGTACTGGACTCACACGCATTACTGTATATAAAGTCCTAAAACAATGGCAGGAAGCCGGTGTCGTTGACATCCAAAAACGAAAATACTACATAAAAAAACCAGATTTCTTAAGAAACCTGGTTGGCTGAGCATGAAATTCCATTATTGAATTACTGTTGGGCATTGCTGGCAATGGCCCTGATTTTATCAAAATCCTTAATGACGATTTCACGCTTTTTAAGCTCTATGTAATCTATTTGCTTCCATTTCTGAATAATCTTGTTCACGGTAATCCGGGAAGTGCCAATGTACTTGGAAAAAGCCGTTTGATTCATCGAGGCGTTCCCGTTCTCCTGAACAAGTTTTAGCAAATAAAAAGCCATTTGTTGTTCTACAGGACTATCCAGATGAGCGATGATTTCTGCGAGCGTCCTAAACTTATAGATGAGTGAATCTGTATAAATCATTGCTGCATCGGGATGTTCCTTGCAGATCTTCGCAATCACTTCATCTGAAAAAAAATAAATTCTTGACGCACAAGTCGTCGTACCGCTCGTTAAATAGGGCTCCCCATGAACACCATGCTCACCAAACAGCATCCCAGGCGGAACGATATTAATGATCCGCTCGTCCCCATGATCTGAAAGAAGCGTTACCTTAACCTCACCCATCTTCAAATAATAGATCCCGCGGCCAGCCTCTCCCTGGTGATAAACCACCTTATTCCTCTCCACCTCGAACAACTGGCCATATGCCAAAAAAGGCTCCCATAAATAGCGAAGGTTATGCATGTGATCACCCTTATATTCTTTTTGGACGTTTTTTAATTATTAAGACAATTATATCAAATTTTAACATAGACGTATTTACTAAAATTAGAGCTCCGTCCCTCAGTTTGCTATGCAAAACAACTTATTCTAATTATAAAAAACGTTCAGGAATAATAGCTCTGAACGTTTTGCCGTTTCGTATACTAGTTCGTTTTTATCACAAAATAAATTGGTAAATACTTGAATTTTAATATGGAGGCTTTAGATCTTGTTGGGGATTTAAAATCAGGTTTCCTAATAAACCTAATTTTTATGCATCATATAATTCTAAATAATCAACAAATAGGGATCGTTATTTGCCTTCTGCCTGACTTACATGGAGCACTTAGACTTAAAGTTTTTAACTTGGTTTTTTCAATTGAGGATTATTATGTGAAAGGAACTTGCGGAAGAATTACTCATTAAGAAGAACATCATGATAATAAATTGAATTAGTAATGCTTTTTTATTACAGCATGACTGCAATAATCTTCAGCTCAGCCTTCTTTTTATCAGCTCAAGTTCTCTCTCATTACGTGCAGCTTTTTCCCAGATAAAGTCCTGATCCATTTCTAATCTATTGAATCGATCAATAATTTCACTATGGCGCCCCTCATTCTTAACATCAGTGGCATCCATTTTTGCTTCCATTGAGTCCACTTTTGCTTCCATTGAGTCCATTTTTGCTTCTAAGTTATCCAATCTCTTTTCGATAGAATCCAGCCTCTTGCTGTGTTCCTGTTGAACAGTTTGGATATTCCTAACTATTGTAAGCAATTGAGTAAGCATGCCCTCAACTCTGTCGAATCTTTCTTCCAACATGTTTTCACCTCCCCTTAATCATATTGTAGAATAGTCCTAGAAAATTTAATAGATTAAACGTATTTTCCAATCTTGCTTCATAGTGATTTATCATGCAAATGACTTTCATTACTTTAAACAATTGTGAACTTCGCCAATAAAAATGTGAAAACCGGGATAAAAGTTCCTAGACATGTTTTCTTTTCCCTCACTAACGGGAAATCTGTTACTATGACGATTAGAAATGAGTAAAAAGGTGTGACCAAACTTGAAGAATAAACTTTTTTCCGAAATAGCAGTCCCAATTGAACCTCCCTTTGGCTTTAAACCCAGCAAAGAGTCAGAGCGGGATTTCACTTTTGACAAAGGGGATCGTTTTAAGGATTATCTGTTGGAGAAGGACAGAAAAGCGTATGACTTATCCATCGATGACAATGGACAATGGTACTTTTTCACATCATTGGTTTGTGAATCATTGGATGTGCTGAAGCTTTCAAGGCAAATTTTCAGGCCACCATATTTAAAAGAAGAGACAATGGAACTGGTTGATTTACTAGAGGATTTGAATCTTATTCCTTTATACGAAGGCCACGACAAAGCGTATGGTCATGTTTTATCGCTTGTTGATGAGTTGGCTTCTGTTCCTGCTTTTCTCCAGGCAAGGCTCTCAAACTATGATGGAACAGATGACCCGACGATCATTAAAAAAATCCATTTCATTGAAAATGAATACAAAAGTGAAAAAACCCGGTTCATCTCTGGCTTTGAAACACGTTCATTTGCAACCGTAACAGAGAATGGATTTTACGCAAAAAAAATCCATCTTCCCGGCAACGCACGAACCTATCTGAAGCTGTTCATTTATTTTTCAAGATATGGCATCTTGCCATCACAGCAAATGATGCCAAGGTTTTTAGCAAATCTGTGGGCATCCACTCAGAGCTTGAACATGGAATCAAATCCAGCACTATTTAAAACTGAATCAATAGAAGAAAAATAAGCAATCCTGCATGAGCAGGATTGCTTATTTTTAGCGTAATGAATCAATTAATCAACAAACTTGTGCAGCTACTTAGTTTGAAACCTTTGCTTCATCTTCTCATCAAGCAGCTTGAATGTTTCCATTAAAATGTCCTTTGGTATATCGGCATAACGGTCACCCAAACTCACTTCATAATAGCAGGAATTTTCTCTAGTTTCTTTTAAATGATTGGTAATGCCCACACCAGTTTGTTGCTGAACTTCTATAATAACAGCTTCCACTTCCTCTTTTGAATGGGTTATATGGACATGGAACATATTTGAAACAGGTATTTCAGGGAGAGTTGAAAGATCATAGCATGAATTGTACAGCTGCGCGAGTTCCTTAGCATCTTCGTAATACTGCCCCATTTTGTGAGATCTCTTTTCAAAATAATAGTCCGCTGAAAGGATATAAGGATACAGGCTGATCAGATCCCCGCCGTACCTTCTTTTCCATACCTTAGATTTGTTGATAAACTCTGTGTCTCCTGCTAAAATTGCCCCTGCTATTCCGCCAATTCCCTTATAGAAGGACATATAGACACTGTCAAAAAGCTCACAAACTTCAGCTGCACTTTTCTGGTAATATGGGAGTACTTCCAATAAGCGGGCTCCATCGAGGTGCAGTTTGATCCCATAGGACCGGCAATGCTCGGAAATTTGCACAAGAGTATTAAAGCTAGGCAATTGCCCGCCTATTTCACGTTGAGGCAGCTCGAGCAAGAGACAGGAAATTCCCTCCTCCATTGCCTTGACATCTTCCAGCTCAATTACCCTTGTCTTGTCGGCTAGTAAAACCGTTTCAATTTTATGTAATTCCTTCAACCCATCTTCCTCGTGAATCTCCAAATGGCTCAAAGGATGATAGGCAACCTTTGGAATGCCTTTTTCATCACACCAAATTCGCAAAGCAATCTGCTGGGCCATCGTTCCACTAGGAAAAAAGACCGCCTTTTCCTTCCCTAACAAAACAGCCATTTTATCCTGAAAATCTTCAATGACTTTGCCACTTCCATAAATATCACTTAGCAAACTCCCATCAATAGTTTGGAAAGCTTCTTTTAATATCTGGACATCCCTATTGCCATGTCCGGCCAATTGGTGACTTGTTTGATTATATGAATCTTGTAATGTGGTAACTTCATTCATATTGGTACACCTGCTTTTTATAAGATTCTGTTTTTTCATTTTTCATTATATCAAATGGTAATAAGGTAGGTCATTTTTATCCAATTTGTGGTATTCTATCAATAATTGTAAAGGGGGATTTCACATTAAAAACACAATCATCATAGGAAGTTTTTTAATTCTTTTTTGCGTAATATACTTCACCTTTAATGAAACGGTAAAAATAGTTACTGTAACTGAATTTACGAAAGATCAAAACCTCCCTCATGAAATCATAAAAATGCGTAATGATCGAGTGGAAGGACAAGATATAATTGAAGTGTATAAAGAGTTACCATTGATTGATGTACACAGCCATGATATTAAATTAGTCGATATGAATGAGAAAAGAATACAAGATTACGGCTCATACGTTAATGTTTGGAAAACATACGGAGTTGATAAGACCGTATTGTTCGGAGATATTTCTGAACCTTCTGCTGTTCACACGGATAGTTTGACATGGAAATATTATAAAAAATATACGGATTATATCGTTCCCTCTTTTGCTGGAATACCTCTAGATAAAGATGAGAACGGTGTAGAAATGGTACAAAACAAATTAGAGCAAGGTTACCTGAACATTGGAGAAATTTTAGCAGCATCAACCTATTCACCATTTGCAAATGTACAGTGGAAAGGTGAACACCCTTATTATGGTCGATTACCGGAAATCTACAATCTGGCTGGCGAATATAAAGTTCCCATTTTGCTGCATATTGATCCACCTCAAGGGTCTCCTATACATTTTTTAAAAGTTGCGTTAGAGAAACACCCAAAAACAATCTTTATTTTCGCACACGGTAATGTATATAATTCTCCTGGAAATTTAGATTTACTTTTAAAAGAATACGATAATCTCTATATTGATTTTTACGCAGGTTTTTCTCAATATAATAAAGGACGACAACACGATTTAGAAGATTTTGTAGAATTGATCGAAAAATATCCTGATCGTTTCTTTTTAGGTTCTGATTCAGGCTACGATATCGGGTTAGAGAATTCGTATAAAGCTATGTATGAATTACTTGATTTACTATCTCCAGAAACAGCTGCTATGGTTGCTTCGGAAAACTATAAGAAATTAATAGAAGAACAACCACCAACGAATTATCAGATAAAAAAAATTAAAGATCTGTCAGAGCAGCTTAAGATAAAAGATAAAACTTATCGATTAAATAAACGAAAAGCAAATGAACTAATTTTCCTCTTGGAAAAAAGAATAAAGCAGTGAGTTCCTGCAAGTGACTCACTGCTTTTTATCGTTTAAATTCCCGTTCGCTATACGCAATAATAGGTGTTCATTCTACAAGCCTCTGTGTAATTTAATGAATAAGGAAATTCACAACTTCTTCTTCATTAAATCGATTAAATAGTAAATTTGGGAAATCAAAAATGAAAGAAGAAGTACAATGATTATTCCTACCATTAAAACAGCCTCTTCTGCAGGATCGCCTCCGCCACTTACAATAGAACCAACTATATAAAAGACGATTACACTTACAAATAGAGTTAAGAGGAACATACTAACATATCTGGACATGAACTCACTCCTTATTCGATATTCATAATTATTTTATGCAATCGATTTTAATACCTGCTTTCAATCGATCGAGTATCCTTAGTAAACTTCCTTACGTTTTTATATAAAAATAACCTTAATTCATTTTATGCAAAAACAAAGGCACATTCACACTAAGAATGCGTCTGATAATTAGTTATACATTTTTGAATAAAGCCCCATTCTTCCTTGCAAGCTTTTCCATTACTGACACTAACACAATAGAAATAACCAAATAACATATACCTATAATAAATTCAGTACCTAACAGTTGATTTACATCATAATTTTCGAATCCATATAGAGAACGCAGGGCTTCAATACTGTGAGTGAGAGGCAGTAAGCGCGCCATAATTTCTAAAGCGTCTGGAAGCAATGTAACCGAGAAGTTCACGCCACAGAATACCTGAAAAAAGGCCAATGACAGATTTAAGAACAGGTTTACGTTCGAGAATAATAAACTCACAGATGCGAAAAGCAAAGAAAAACTGATAACAGAAAACAATGTAATGATAAACAACAATAATAAACTGCCTAATCTATCCCAGGGCAAAGTTATGCCAAATAATACACTCCCGATCATCAGCCCTACGATAAAAACAAATAAACCATCGAGAAGAGGAACGATGCCCTTTCTCAGGATAATGAAAAGTGTGGGAGTCGGTGAAGCGATATTTAACTCTAATGTTCCATACCTTCGTTCGGTTCTGAACATATTCATGTAATTGATCATAATCGTTTGACAGGTGTAATAGGCAATGTTTCCGACAACGACATATTTTAAATACTCCGAGCCAATAAATGAGCTAGCAAGGGTGGCAAAAAAGATATAGTGCATAAAAGGATCGACAATACGAAATAAAATGAATAATTTTAGCGTCTGAAAGGAGTAAATCGCTTTATATGATAGATTCGTAAAACCATATTTATTGATTAAAAGCATTATATCGCCCCCAAACTGCCCGTTTTACGCAGCACTATCTCTATTTTTTTCACGATATAATAGGAAAGAATTAAGTAAATAAGACTGACGATAATCGAGATTCCCATCGTTGTAAACATTACAGGAGATAAATCCAGGGTAGCATGTACCGATTTAATTCCCCAGGTCATTGGGATCAGATAAGCTAGCATCCTTAAATAAGCCGGGAACTGTTCAACAGGAATGAATACGCCGCAAAGCAAGATCATTGGAGTAAGGATCAAGTTCTGAAAATCAAATACATTTTGAGAAGCAACAAAGACGACGGCTAATATTAGACCAACAACACTTAATGAAAAAACAAGTACAAGTATAGAAAGAAAAAATAATCCGTAGCTGGCAATCTCTAAATGGAATTGAAAAATAAACCTAGCATAAATAAAACTTAACGCCATGGAGATTAAAGCAATCACAGAATTACTCAAAGCTTTTGTCAAAATGACCGCAAATAATGATACTGGAGCGGCAATTAATAATTTTAGCGTGTCACTCCACTTTTGTGAGATCAGTGCCGAGCCTGATGAATATAAGACATAGCTCCACATACTGATCAGGGCAGATGCCACGACAAATTTGTCCGAATTCATATCCCCTCTCAGCTGCTTAAGAAAATAGCCTATCGATAAAAACATTAGCGGCTGAAAAAACAGCAGGAATTGATACATCTTATTATTGAAATTAGTAAAATATTTAATTTCTCTTATCAGCAGAAAAAATAGATTCATCCTTCTCACCCTACATCCTTCATGTGATAGATATAGGCATCCTCCAGGGAGATTTCTCTCTTTCCGATTTTCAAAATCTCCCCAAATTGACTAAGATATTTCGTGACAATGTCCATATCGGTCTCATTGACTTCGAAATGAACATTATAATAAGGCTCTTTTATAACCTCAATTTCAAGTTTATTAAAATAGTGATCTTGCTTTATTTTTTCTATATCATAGATACTCATTGTAGCTTCAAATAAATTAAGATGATTGCAGCTCCGCTTAATATAATCCGGTTCACCTATCAGACTGATTTTTCCAGCTTTGATAAAAGCGATACGATCACAAAGTTCATCAGCTTCCTGCATATAATGGGTCGTGAGAATGATGGTAATGCCTTTGTTTGATAAATCCTTTACAAGGTCTCGCAATAATTTTGCGCCAATCGGATCTAAACCAATCGTTGGTTCATCAAGGAACAACAGCTCAGGATCATTAATCAAACACCTTGCAATATGTAATCGTTGAATCATACCCTTTGAATATGTGTGGATTTTTTGATTTTCTGCATCCTCTAATTTAACTAATGTAAGTAATTCTTTAATTAAACCTGGTTGCTCTTTATTTTTGATTTTATAAAGCGTACAAAAGTAATGCATATACTCTTTCGCTGTCAATCTTCCATATACGCCTCGTTCACCCCCATAGACGAAATTTATATGATTACGAATCTTGTGACTCTCCGAAGCAACATCATAGCCAAGAACCTTTGCTTCACCCGCGGAAGGAAGCAACAATGTTGTCAAAATTTTAATCGTCGTCGTTTTCCCAGCACCATTAGGTCCAAGCAAACCAAAGACTTCCCCTTTTTCTACGTCAAAAGTAATATTTTCTAAAGCATATTTCAAACCCTCTTTCAATTTATAAAAGCGAGAAACCCCTTTAACTTCTATGATTTTACTCATCGACTCACCCCTAAACAATTTAGTCATTGATAAATATTACCATAATTTCTCAATAAATCTAGATATTATCAAAAGATTCTTACAAATTTTCATATAATTATTTTCTTCTCATTAAAAATGCGACGCTCCAGGTGGGTGTCGCTTTGATGTCATTTTTTAAATATGTAAAGACTGACTATGATGATCCCCAAAAAAAGAATATTCCTGGGACTCTTTTACAAACTAATAAAGTATATAGTTTCACTTAGAAATGGAGTTAACCATAAGATGAGCATTATATTAGCACTATTGGCTGCATTATTTGCGTCGTTTACAGCAATACTGGCCAAGATTGGAATAGAAGATGTCGATTCAAATTTAGCTACTGCTGTCAGGACGGTTGTCGTCTTGATTATGGCTTTTCTGATGGTCATCATAACGGGACAAACCGGCAGCATTATTACCGTTTCGATGCATGCACTGATTTTCCTAATACTTTCTGGACTGACCACAGGTTTGTCATGGATATGTTTTTTTAAAGCGATACAAATTGGTGATGTTTCAAAGGTTGTACCGATCGATAAAGCAAGTGTCGTTCTCACAATCGTGTTATCCTTTATAATTCTCAAAGAACCTGCAACGGCAGTAGTAATAACGGGTGGAATAGTGATATCCATCGGAACCTTTGTGTTAATAAGTAAAAAAGATAAAAATAACAAGGAGAAGAAAGTTTTAAATACCAAGTCTTATATTTTTCTCGCTATTCTTTCGGCGATTTTTGCTGCGCTTACAAATATTTTAGCCAAGATTGGAATTGAAGGCGTGGATTCAAATGTTGCTACATTTATTCGTACTGTAGTGATTCTTCTTTTTGCCTGGGGAATTGTTTTCTTTCAAGGAACTTTCAAAGAACTAAGTAATATCACAAAGAAATCATATATTTTCCTCATTTTATCTGGAGCGGCAACAGGATTCTCGTGGCTATGCTATTTTGGAGCATTGGCACTTGGCAAGGTAAGTGTCGTAAATCCGATCGACAAGTTTAGTGTAGTGCTTACCATGATCTTAAGCTTTGTAATTTTAAAAGAGAAACCAACGAAGTATACGATTGCTGGGGCTGTACTTATTACGATTGGGACAGGGCTGCTGATTATTTAAATGTTGTTGTTCCTAAATTTAGAATAAAAAAAAGGACTATGCTGTCCTTTTTTTATTGATCTCTTGCAGATTGTACAGACATAAGCTTTATTAATGATTTTCCGCGCCATCATTCGCCATCAATACCCAAAGTACGACATACCGTAAAAATAAAGTCACATCCTGCGCTTTCCCGAGAAATAATTCTTAACTTATTTTCATGATTTCACATCACAAACTGCCTCTGCACAAAGATTCTGAGAATCATATAAAACTTCCCCATCAATCATTGCAAGTTCAACCTTCATTTCTTTTATCAAACTTTTATCTTGATTCAATATACTGGAGTCTAACACAACGAAATCAGCTAACTTTCCTGCCTCTATGCTTCCCTTTATATTTTCCTCAAAGCTTGCATATGCACCATTCCAGGTGTAAGCCCTGATCGCTTCCATTATTTCGATGCGCTGGTTCTCTCCTACTGATTTTCCTCCGATCGATTTCCGATTTACGGCAGCATGGATGCCGAGTAGAGGATCCATGAAGGTTACTGGTGCATCAGATCCAAATGCGGCAATAATTCCTTTTTCAATAAAATCGCGGGCAGGATACATCACATCCACCCGATCACCGTAATATTCGAGGTACTTATCACCGTTGACGTACATGAAGACTGGATTTGGAGTTACAACAACACCGAGTTTCTCCATCCTCTCTTGCAAATCTGGAGAGGAAATCCCAGCATGTTCAATTCGGTGTCGGTGATCAGACCGCGGATGCTTGGCCAACGCCGTTTCATAACAATTCAACAGCATTTCAATCGCTCGATCCCCCTGTGCATGTGCCGTCAGCTGAAACCCTTTTTCATGAGCTAATCCTAGTATTCTATTTAACTCTTGCTGGCTATAATAAATAATTCCTTTATCCGAAGGGTCATGAGTATATCCTTCGCGTGTCGCAATCGTAGGACCAACACTGCTTCCATCGGTAAAAAGCTTGGCAGGACCAATTTTGAAACGTTCATCACCAAGTCCGGTAATCGGTCCGGCGTCGACCATTTTTTTTACAAAATCGTGAGAATTGGTTAATGAGCCAATCATCGCATATACTCGAACCTTCACTTCATTCGCCTTGACCGCCTGCTGCATAATCCGGATTGTTTCTGCTCCATCTCCATAAGCACCGGCATCATGGATACTTGTGATTCCTGCCTTAATGAATTCCTCTGAAGCTAACTTGATCCCTTTACGAATTTCCTCATTCGTATAACTCGCATACTCAAACACCTGCATATGTGCGTTTTCGATCATGCGACCAGTAAGGGTGCCATCTTGATTCCTTTCAATGATTCCACCTTCTGGATTCGGAGTTTTATCGTTTATGTTAGCTATTTCAAGGGCCTTGCTGTTTACAACGGACGTATGGTTACATGTCCGAATGATGACAATTGGATGCTCTGTCGATATTTCATCAAGCTCAGCTCTTGTCGGATAACGCTTTTCTCTTAGTTTTTGTTCATTAAAACCCCAGGCCCTGACCCATTGTCCTTTTTGAGTTTCAGCAGCCTTTTTACGAAGGTCGACAAACAGATCATCTAAAGACTGTACATGCGGCTCAATACAGCTTACTCCTAAAAGGTTGGTACCATAAATCGTCAAATGAATATGTGAGTCTATTAATCCTGGGAGCAGTGATCTTCCTTGCAGATTGATTATCTTTGTTTCATTCGCGACAAAATTTTGGATTTCTTCATTCGATCCCACGGCAAGGATGCGATTTCCTTTTACGGCAACAGCCTGTGCAACCCTGTCCTGTTTATCGACGGTCATTACTTCTCCATTTAAGAAGACGATATCTGCTTTCATTTCAATCCCCTTTCTTGTATGAAAAAATCGTCAGACCCATTTTTAAAAAATGAGCAGTCTGACGATTTTTTTATTTTTACATTAAGCTACATCAACATAACGTTTGACGTCCTCTTCGGTCTGTGGCTTTGTCATAAAGCTAACTGTTACCATTATGATAATATTGAAAATCAAGCCCAGAATTCCTGCGTGAATTTCAAAAGGTGTTGAGGTCGCCACAAGCTGGAAGTAATAGTTCACAAATGTTCCGACAACTAATCCAGAAACAACCCCTTTAGTGGTTGCTCGTCTCCAGAACAGAGCACTATAAACCCCTGGCGCGAATTGCACAATCGAACCATATGCACCTAAAAGTAACGCAATTAACCCTTGCCCGCCAAAAACGGTAATATAATAAGCCAATGCGCCGATTACAAAGACTCCAATCCGCATGATTAGTAACGTCTTTTGCTCGGAAAGGTTCTTCCATATTTGTTTGATTACCCCGTCCGTCACTTCCAATGACGCACTATGTGTGATTGCATCCGCTGTGGACATCGCTGCTGCCAGTGCACCTGCCCCAACAAGACCATATAACCATCCAGGCAAATTCATTACAGTGGTAATTAAGTAAGGCAACACTTGGTCAGCACTTTGAAGATCCCCAGCATCAACTACTCCTCTAGCTGCAAACCCAACTAATAACAGCGGTACTAAAAACAGAGCAAAAATCGGATAAGCGAGAACTGTCTTTTTAATTGTCCGAGAGTTGGAAGCATAAGATTTAGAGAACAAATGCGGCCACATCAGGAAACCGATAACAGACACTAAGATGGTAGTGGTGTATGCAACAGTCCCCATTGCTGAGCCTTCTTTGCCAATCTGAAGGAGCTCAGGCGTTTCACGTGCCATACTTGCAAACATTTCCGTCGTTCCGCCATGCAGCTGATAGACAATCGCCAAACCAACAACCCATGAAACGATGATCATTAGCAAACCTTGGAACACGTCTGACCAGGCAGCAGCCCGTAAGCCGCCAGTGGCTACATAAATAACAACGATACCGTATGACACAAGTGCTCCTAACCAGAAAGGGATTCTTCCCTCAGTCATGATATTAAATATAATAGCCATTCCAGACATCTGTGTAGCTAAGTATTGAATTGAAGCAAATATAGCAATTAAACCAACGATAACAGCGATGGCAGGGCTGTTAAATCTACCCTTCAAAAATCCCGCAAGAGTATACAAGCGGTGTTTCTTCCCTATTTTCCCAATTTTTGGTCCGATGATATACCATGGTAGAATCGCAAAGGCAGTATAGGTAATGATATACAATGCAGGAGCACCCTTTGAGTATGCCCAGCCTGGCGCACCCAGGAAAGAAAAGGCACTAAATACCGATCCGCCCATAAGGAACCACATGACGAATAAACTGATTTTCCCTTCTGCTACAGCAAATTCATCAAGAGAACTTCCATCTCTTCCTCGTCCAGCCATAACTCCAACAATAAGTGCAATGGCCAGGTACATAATCATCATTATGAGAGCGATTTGCCAGCTTGGCATTAGACATCCTCCTCCTCATCTTTTGCTGGATCAAAACGATATAGAACGACCAAAGCAATAAATGTAATGAAAATCCAAAGGATAACCCAGAAAAAAGAAAACGGTAAACCAAAGACGATCGGAGTCGCACGGTTCCCAATCTCAAACAATGGAAACACAAGCAACAAGAATGGAATCACACTACACAAAATATAAAGAGTATTAAATCTCGCCTTGCTCAACCTTCCTCATCTCCCTCTCATCTTTAACGCTCTAAAGCGCCGGGGGTCAGACCCCCAGCGCTTTAAAGGGGTAAAGTTATTTGTTTTTTTCTTCCATTTTCACTGTCGTTCGGTATAGCAGCTCGGTTCCTAATGAGATGTCGTCGATGGTGGAGTATTCTGCTGGGTTGTGGCTGATTCCGTCTTTGCAGCGGACAAAGATCATTCCGTAATCGCAAACATATGACATCGCCAGGGAATCGTGGAATGGGCCGCTCATCAGCTCCATAGTGTCTAATCCCATCTCCTTACTCTCACCACGCATGACGTCCATGATGTCCTTGGAGCAGTACCGCGGCTCGCTGTTTGTGTCTTCTGAGATTTTGCATGTTAATCCATGCTGGGCCGTGATCTCGTCCATTCTCGCCCTGAGCCGCTCTTCTAGCCGGTGCCTTCTATCAATATCGATATCTCGCAAATCCACAGTAAAGCTTACCTTTTCAGGAATGATGTTGCGAGAATCCGGGAAGACCTTCAAACTTCCTACAGTACCAACGGTCGGGGCATCTGGATCTTCACTTGCCAGTTCGTTGAGGGCAATAATGACTTTCGCAGCACCGACTAACGCATCCTGCCTCATCGGCATTGGTACGGAACCGGCATGTCCAGCAAATCCCTCCAATTCGACTGTCAGCCATAAAGGACCTGATATACCAGTGACGATGCCAACCGGCAAGTTGTTCTTTTCAAGCACTGGTCCCTGTTCAATGTGCATTTCGAGGAACGCCGCAATGCTTCCGTTAGGATATTGAGATTCGTGGAACTTATCAGGGTTACACCCAAACTCGATCAGTGCTTCTTTCCTGGTGACTCCATCCTTGTCGGCCCGTTCCAGCTCACCCTCTTCTAATTTTCCGAGGATTCCCCTGACACCAAACAGTCCTTTATTGAATCGGCAGCCCTCCTCATCGCAAAAAGCAACGACTTCGATCGGCACCTTAGGAACAATATTGTGTTCTTTCATCGTTTGCACGACTTCCAAAGCACCAAGTACGCCAATTGCACCATCAAACCGTCCTCCATATGGCTGCGAATCAATGTGGGATCCAAGCATCAAAATCGGTGCTTCTGGACTTTCTCCTTCGAACCGGCCAATCAAGTTACCGAAATCGTCGATTCTTGCAGTTAGTCCTGCTTCCTCCATCCATAACTTAACCTTTTCAACTCCCTGGCGGTCCTCCTTGGACAAGGCAAGACGGCATACCCCTGTATCACCAATTTTCCCAATCTCCGCTAATTCATTAATCCGTTGTTCCAGACGTTGTTTGTTTATTGTTAAGGTCTGCAGCGTCATCAAAATTCCTCCTTAATACCAAGCAATCTGTTTTCTAGCAATTTTTCATAAAGACAAATCTCTCTCTAAAACTCCCTAAATCATCGTCATTTGATGGGCCTTCGCTACTTCCTCATAAACAATTCTTCCACCTAAAACATTCAGCCCCTTATGTAAGGCCTCATTCTCGTCGAATGCCCGCTGATACCCTTTATCGGCAATCTGTAAAATATAAGGAACTGTCACATTCGTCAGCGCCATAGTTGAAGTCCGAGGCACTGCTCCTGGCATATTCCCAACCGCATAATGGACAACACCATGTTTCACATATGTCGGATTAGCGTGCGTAGTGACATGTGTGGCTGTTTCAAAAATCCCGCCTTGATCAATGGCCACGTCGACAATGACGGATCCTTCCTGCATCAGGCAGACCATTTCTTCTGTTACCAGTTTCGGAGCCTTTGCACCCGGTATAAGTACCGCGCCAATGACCAGGTCCGACTCCGCTACAGTATCTGCTATCGTATAAGGACTCGACATCAATGTCGTGATGTTATTGCCGAAAATATCATCAAGCTCACGCAGGCGATCCGGACTCACATCAAGGATGGACACTTGTGCCCCCAGACCAACTGCAACCTTTGCGGCGTTCGTGCCGACGACACCTCCGCCAATGATCGTAACCTTACCTCTGTTCACGCCTGGCACACCGCCAAGCAAGACCCCTTTGCCTCCACGGGATTTTTCAAGGAATGATGCCCCGATTTGGGTTGCCATCCTTCCAGCAACTTCACTCATCGGTGTCAGTAATGGTAACGTTCTGTTTGGCAGCTGCACTGTTTCATAAGCAATTGCCACGACATTTTTTTCCACCAAAGCTTCTGTCAAAGCGCGATCCGCTGCCAGATGTAAATACGTGAACAAAATCAGTCCATCATAAAAATATGGATACTCATCAGGTGTAGGCTCCTTCACCTTCACAACCATTTCGCTTTTCCATACTTCTGCGGCACTTTCAACAATCAACGCGCCAGCTTCCATGTAAAGCTCATCGATAAAACCTGAATTCAGTCCTGCTCCTTTTTCTACCAACACCTGGTGCTGATGCTGAACGAGCTGCATCACTCCCGCAGGTGTAAGCGCGACCCTGTTTTCGTTATTTTTAATCTCTTTGGGCACACCGATTTTCATTGTCCATCTACCTTTCTGGTACTATACTGGAATCTCCTTGGACATTTTGCAAAACACTCGTAATCCTATAAACTACCAAGGATTACGAGTGTCAAAGTTGGTTGTTAAAAATATTCTACTGAATCGCCTTCAACTCATCCGTCAGGGTTTGGATGATAAACTGAAGATCGTCCATTTCAATATTCAATGGCGGAGATAACGTCAGCACATTGTTATACCCAGCAACGGTTGCCCCATTTTTACCAATGATGAGGCCCTTTCCCTTACAGCCGCCAATTACTTTGTTTACAAGGTCCACTTCAAGAGGTTCTTTAGACTCCTTATTCTTGACCAGCTCGATTCCAACAAGCAGCCCTTTCCCGCGTACATCTCCTACAAACGGATGGTCAGCCAGTTGCGAAGCCAAACTTTGTTTCAAGTAATCTCCAAGCTCCCTCGACCGGTCAAACAGCTGCTCATTTTCCATGATTTCAAGATTCTTCAAAGCTAGCGCACAGGCAGCCGGATTTCCTCCAAAGGTATTCACATGCCGGAAATATTCGTATTCCTCTGAGCCTTTAAAAGCTTCATAGATTTCCTTGCGAACCGCAGTTGCCGACAACGGAAGATAAGCGCTCGTAATTCCCTTTGCCATCGTGATAATGTCTGGCTTAACACCATAATTCATGAAGCCAAAAGGTTTTCCAGTCCGGCCGAAACCGCAAATGACTTCATCGACAATCAGCAAGGCGCCATGCTTTTCACAAACCTCTTTTACACCCTTCATATATTCATCAGGCGGAACGAGAATCCCGCCGCCCGTAATGATCGGCTCCATGATCACACCAGCAATCGTCTCACTCAGCTCCCAGGTCATCACCCGGTCAATATCCTTTACTGATTCCAGCTCACTTGCCGGAGCGTCCACCCTATCCTTGCCGCGATACAGATCCGGCGGTGGCACATGCAGGAATCCTGGTGCCAGCGGCTCATACTTATACTTCCGCTGTGCCTGGCCAGTTGCCGCCAAAGAACCCATCGAATTTCCATGGTACGCTCGGTAGCGCGAGATGAATTTATATCGGCTGCCCTCCCCTTTTTGCTGGTGGTATTGCCTTACGAGCTTGAATGCTGTTTCATTCGCTTCAGAGCCGCTGTTGGAAAAGAAGATCACATACTCGTCACCAATCATTTCATTCAATTTTTCCGCTAGCTTAATCGCCGGAATATGGCTTTGGCTTAGCGGGAAATACGCCATTTGTTTTAGCTGTTCGTAGGCTGCCTCAGCAAGCTCCTCCCGCCCGTATCCAACATTCACACACCAAAGGCCGGCCATACCATCCAAATATCGTTTTCCGTTATGATCCGTCACCCACGAGCCTTCCGCTTTCTCAGCAATTAAGGTACTATCCGGACTGTACGGCTTCATCGAATGCCAGACATAATCCCGATCCTTCGTCAGAAAATCTTCACCTTGTTTAATCTTTGTCATTCCTGCCTTCCTCCTACTTTCAGGCTTTTATAAAAAAATCCCCGTTTAACCATTCGATTAATAATCAAACCTAGAAGTGATCATCTTTTTGCGCGTAAAGAAGTTCACCCCATCCTTGCCATTCACATGCAGGTCTCCGTAGAAAGAATCCTTCCATCCTGAGAATGGGAAGAAGGCCATTGTTGCCGGAACACCAACATTGACTCCCAGCATTCCTGCATCTGCTTCTTCTCTAAACTGTCTAATGGCTTTTGCATCCTTTGAATAAATGGTCGCACCATTTCCGTAACGGGATTTTCGAAGATATTCAAGTGCTTCATCCAAGTCCTCCGCTCTCAGCAAGCTTAATACCGGCGCAAAAATTTCATCCTTTGCGATCGTCATTTCTGGGGTTACATGGTCAAAAATTGTTGGTCCTAAGAAGGTGCCATCCTTGAATTCATCCATTTCATTCCGTCCATCAAGCAGCAGTGTCGCCCCTTCTTCCACTCCCTTTTCGATATAGCCCAGCACCTTTTCCCGGTGAGTGTCACGGATTACTGGAGTGAGGAGAACCTCGTCATCCAAACCATTTCCAATGACAAGCTCGTCTGCCTTCTGCTTTAACGCCTGGACGAACTGATCTCCGTCGCCAACTACGACAACGGCACTGCACGCCATACATCGCTGCCCGGCACTTCCATAGGCCGAACTGACAATATGAGTAACAGCCTTCTCCATGTCTGCATCCGGCATGACGATATGGTGATTTTTTGCACCGGATAATGCCTGGACTCGCTTCCCTTGTGCCGCTGCTCTTTCATATACATATTTCGCTACAGGCTGTGAGCCTACGAACGAGATTGCTTTTACATCCTCATGATCAAGCAAGCCATTCACGACATCATGTGCACCGTGAACAATATTCAATACACCCTTAGGAGCACCCGCTTCTGAAAACAGTTCAACCAATTCATTTGCTAAAAGCGGTGTCCGCTCAGATGGCTTTAACACGAAGGTGTTTCCACAAGCAATCGCAAGCGGGAACATCCACAAAGGCACCATCATCGGGAAGTTAAAAGGAGTTATCCCACCTACAACCCCAAGCGGATAGCGGAACATTTCAGAGTCGATGTCCTCCGCAATATTCGATAGGCTTTCACCCATCATCAAAGTTGGCGCACCAGCTGCAAACTCCACACACTCGATACCTCGCTGAACTTCCCCATGCGCTTCCTTGTAAGCCTTGCCATTTTCCTGAACGATCAGCTTTGCCAGTTTTTCATGATTCTCGCTCAATAAGTGGTGATATTTATATAAAATTCTCGCCCGTTTTGGCACCGGAGTGTTTTTCCATGTTTTGAACGCTTCATGAGCGGCACTTACTGCTAATTCCACATCTGTTTTTGAAGAAATCGGGACTTTGGCCAATACTTCACCTGTTGCCGGGTTCGGCACATCCAGAGTTTCAGTGCACTGTGCATCCACCCATTCACCATTAATAAAGTTCTTCAATACAGCCGTATCATTTTTGATTACTGTCATTACTACGAAGCCTCCTTTATCTTTTTTCTAAATTTTTAAAAAATTTACCTTATAGTAAAATTATCTTTGATTTTCAACTAGCTTTCATTAGACATTGTGTAAAATAACTGCCAAAGAATTTTTCACATAATGAAAAAAGTAAAACAGCTCTAAAATGAACCTTTCTTTTGTGTGTAATCGCGTTATTAGATTGATAGAACCCTCTGATGTTCCACTTAGGGTTTGGCTGTTTTCATATACTTCATTGCTTTTAATAATCTGATTTCCGCATCAGATGTCCGCTTTCCACTGAAGAGGAGGAAAAAGCCCTACTGTCGTCTTTTTCAATAAGCAAATTCTTCCTGGCTGGACGGTGAGCATTCTCGGTGTTTTAGCACCTTTGCGGTAAATATGATCCTTAGTTGCGGACCATTTGAACTCATTTTAAATTGTTTAAAATTGATCATTTTTACAATGCACAAATGCTTTCTTGGGATAACTTTTTTACGTTAATTAATGTATATATAGTATCTAAACTTCAACAGAGTGATAAAGGTCTCAGCGTAAATGAAATAGTTCACATACCGTTCATTTCGCTCCTTTAAATTTGTGATTTCAATCACAATGCCCACATCATCGACAGAATAAAATGATTATGAAAAAACGTTTTAGAATAAGGATATTAACTAGGAGGAAGGACAATGAGGTATAATAAAAAGCTTTTGAGGAACACATTTTTTTCTGCCGTGATACTTTTACTCCCAGCCTGCAGTACAACTACATCCTCAGAAAACACACAGCAAACAAGTGATCCAAAAGGAACCGTTTCAGCTGCTGCCCCTAACATATATGGTCCACACGAAAACGTAAATCAGCCACCGATCCCGTTAAAAATTGAACGAGTAAGCGAAAATGAAGTGAATGTAGAAATGACAGCACAAATCACGGATATTGAGATATCAAAAGGAAATATATATAAAGCCTGGACATTTAACGGCGAATCCCCTGGCCCTGTAGTGGTAGTTAATGAAGGTGATATCATCAATTTCAAATTAGTCAATATGGATCCTGCTATCCCCCATAGCATGGACTTTCATGCCGTACATGCAGCTCCATCTAAGGACTTTATTGATGTAATGCCCAATGAAAGCGGTTCCTTCACCTACCCTGCAAGTAAACCAGGAGTGTTCATGTATCATTGTGGTACCAAACCTGTTTTATCACACATTGCAAATGGAATGCATGGAACGATCATAGTGAAGCCGAATGATGGTTATCCGAACGACGGAGAAATCGATCGTGAATTTGTCATTATCCAAAATGAATGGTATAAGTATAACGATTTAGAGGATTTTACGAATGGAGTGCCCAGCAATGTTGTTTTTTCAGCTAAGGCGTTGAAAGAAGGACAACTAAACACAAATGGCGTGGTAGGCAGTTTAGTAGATACTCCTCTTTTAGCAAAAGTTGGTGACCGGATTCGTTTATATGTAAATAATGTCGGTCCAAATGAAGTCAGCAGTTTCCATGTTGTTGGGACGATTTTCGATGACGTCTATATCGATGGAAATCCGTTCAATCATATGAAAGGCCTGCAAACAGTCATGTTACCAGCCAGTGGAGGTGCTGTCGTCGAGTTTACTGTAACAAAAGAAGGCAACTATCCAATCGTCACTCACCAATTTAATCATGTGACCAAGGGCGCGGTTGGAATGATTAAAGTGACAAAGGATGGGAAGGATGACGGAAGTGCCATGACTGGGCACTGATGAAATCAGGTAGTCGTTACATTGAAACGATCAAAGCAGTTTCCTTATTTGGAAACTGCTTTACTTTATTTAATGAAATACATTGGCTGGGTTTACAATGGCATACGTCTTTATGTCTGTACTTTGGTAAAAGTGAAATTTGCTCTTTCCCACAGACCTGCTGGTACTCTTTGTGAAAACGATCGAATGATTGAAATTAAGAATTTAGTCAATCCCTCCCCAGGTTCACAGGAATTTTCATGTGAAAATGTTGAGACCTAGAGACGATCTTTCATTCCTTTACAACGTTTCCTGTTCAACCGCTCTAACCGGTTTCGAAGAAAGTAAATAATCATATGAATGCAGCATAAATTCAATCGCCAGCCGCTTTTCATGGTTCATAAAGTCGTTTCCAAGCAGCTTCTCAAGCTTCTCAATCCGGTGATAAAGAGTTTGCCGAACAACATACAGCTGCTTCGCTGTCTCCTGCTTCGACCCATTACAGGCCAAATACGTCTTCAAAGTCTCCATCAGTTTTCCATTGTACTTTTTGTCATAGTTAATCACCGGCTCCAGGTATTCGAGCACAATCTCATTCAAGTCCAAATGACGGTTCAAATGGGAAATGAGCCGGAAAATGTGTAAATCATCGTAAAAATAACTGCCCTCATGCTGGCTGCAGCGATTCTGTATGCGGATCGTTTCGATGGCTGTTTGATAACTGAGGTGGATATTCTTTAATTCATCTACATATTTGCCAACTCCAAGCACGGGCTTGGACTTTTGCTTGCCAACCTTGAGATCGTTTTGCAAGACCTTCTGGATTCCTTCCTTCATGCGCTGCTTCCAGGTTGCCGTGTTTCTTTTATTCAGAAAAATAAAGATCAAGGAATCTCTTTTTTCAATCGAAAACAGTGTAAACCCTTGCTGTTCAAATACCGTCCTGAAGTAAAGCTTGAAATAGGTTAAATCGACATTTGAGTACTGCTCATATGGGTCAAGCTTACACAGGCAGACAAACGCCCCCTTCGGCTTAATTGCCGGTGAATGATAAGCTAGATATTCGTGAATGGACTCCTCTCCATACTCGCCCTCCAGCCAGCTCATCAGCCATTCCGTTTCCTCGGCCCGCCGCTTTTCCTCAACATAATGCTTCCTGAGTAAAAACTGAGCGAGAGCAGTTGCCGTCCGGTCCAAAATCAGCTGGTCAAAATCAGTTAAAGCTCGATCCCTGGACAGGATAATCAGCTCTGCATGATTATCACCAAGCAGCTGAATAGGAATACTTGCCAGCAGCGGGGATGGTGATCCCATGGCATGACTTTCGATAACGTTCAAAATTTCTCCTTGTTCTTTTTCGGTAACTTTAGGTGTGAATTGTATTTCATGATTGCTAAATATGGTGATAACCTGAATTCTTAAGTATTGTTGGATAAAAGTGAGGATTTCATTATGATCTTCAATCGTTAAAAGTTTCTTATTCAGTGCTTGTGAATAGCCTTCTAAGTCTGAAATCATTTGATATTGGTGATTGATTAGGAGAGTATGGATATCCTGTGTGATTTCTACGAATGGAACCTCTTGCTTAAAGAGAATGATCGGGAAATTGTGTTCATTGGCAAGGGTGATAATTTCAGATGGCAGCAAGTTCGTATATGTACCAATTTCAATGCAAAGCCCTGCCGCATTCGAATCGATCAATTGCTCGACAACGGAAAGGAATAAGTCCTTGTCCTCCTTCCAGGCAAGGCCAGTCGACAAAATCAGTTCATTCCCATTGAGCAAATTCCTGATTTTTGTCACATCGACAACATGGACCCACTTCACCATCCGGTTAAGCCCAACATGTCCAGCAACAACTTCAATGTTTTCAAAGTGCTTTCTTTGTAAAAGATCATTTACAGTGAGGTAAGAATTCAAAGCAAAATCTCCTTTTATTAGTAGTTTTCTATTAATATAGCGAAACTATGCTGAGGAATATGTCGTTTTCTGTATCTTTAAAATATTTAATAAAATGTCTCGCTTATAAAAAATATGACAGAAAAAAAAGACCATCAAATTTCGATGATCTACCCTTATACCCTTTTGAATTAAAATAACCTGCCATCCTAAATCTTTAAGTAAAGCTCATCACAACCCAATTTATAAAATTGCATGTGTAGAGATACAAAATGGTTTCATTCCGACAGACAAATAGTGCCCTAAAAATTTATAGAAACGATTTTTGTAAAATCGCTAAATTTTTTTCTAGAAATAAAGCATTTTTATCAATTCCTCGACGTTTACACCAGCCAATACTATTGAAGGCATCTGTAAATTGATAAAAAGGCAATACTATGTCCAGATCAATTAATGGCCTGATACTGTTATAGCCTTCTTGATAGGCTTTATACAAGGAAGGATCGAAGCGCAAAAAATCTCGATACAGTTTGGTAAAATCGATTTCAGTTGAACCAAACCGTACGCTTTCAAAATCGATCATGCCTGAAACTTCATTACCATCTACAATGAGATTTCCTGGACGAAAATCCATATGTACAAAGCTGGGTCCATCAGGTGGAGGAAGGAGTTGTTTCATTTCTTCAAATTTTCCAATGGCTTGTATGTATAATTGTTCGTCCAAAACTTCCTTTACATCTTCTGCAAAACTATAAAATTGCTGTTCAATAAAAGTAGACCAATTCATAAATTCATTTTGTATGCCGGTTAACTCTTGGTCAGCACGAGGTTGAATCGAATGCATCTTTGCATGAAGGACCCCAACTTGAAACGCTACTGTTGATGAAGCCTCATTTGTTAACGGTTTTCCTTTTAATTCAGACAAAAAAAAAGCGCCAGGGCACTCCTCATCACCAGACCAAAAATCCAATAATTCTGGAGTGGAAACACTTCCTTTTAAAATTTCATAGGCTTCTAACTCCCGCTGCCACTTCAATTTCGTATAAGGGATTTTCAAAAACACATTTTCACCATTATTCAAAGTACATTTATAGACTGTTGAACTATGGGAATCTTCAACATTATGAATGGATTGTACCTGCAATCCAAATTGTTGTATGACACGGTTTAACATTAAACTTAACCTCCTTATACTGCTCTCCCTTGGACACTTATTGACTTGCGAAGAACTTTCCCTAATTGACAATATCCAAATAACAAGCTTTCTTCTAATAAATTTCATTTTAACACTTCTCACATTTAATGTTATTAGATTTATTTAATTCGAAGGAAACCTGCTCATTTAGTAACGCTTTTAATGTGTTGCCCTTAAATACAATACGGTTTACACAATCGTGAACATCACAATAAGAAAAAGCCGCATTGTCTGCGACTTGATTTCAATAAGCATTAGGCTGCTGATTAATTGTCTCATTTAAAACCTGGAGTTTTTCCTTGGACCTATAATTAGTTTGATAGCAGTTCTATTTTCATTATTAATTAACACATCGGTAAACGCAGGAACAAAGACCAGGTTAACACCACTTGGAGCCACGAAGCCTCGTGCAATCGCTATGGCCTTAATCGCTTGATTTAAAGCTCCAGCTCCAATCACCTGAATTTCTGTACTCCCTCTCTCCCTTAATGCGCCGGCAATTGCACCTGCAACAGAATTAGGATTCGAATTTGATGAAACTTTTAATAAATGATCCATATGAATTTTTCCCCCTGCTATTTAGTCGCTTGAGACGATCACTATAAAGGATATAAGTACGGTATCTTTCATCATATTCGAATTATTGCCATTCAGAACAAATGAATATAAATATTCTCTTTTCATGAATAGACCTTCTTTGGCTTTTTCCTGCAAACTTTATCCTTAAGGATTTTTTTATGAAATGAGAGGAGGTCACTTGAAATAGGATAAAAAAAGAAACTAAGTATTAATTTCACACATAAAACATACAGAATACACATTTGGGAACAATACAAATCAGTGTTATTTAGACACTGAATTAAGTGGTGAGCAGTAAGACAAAACACGTGTTATTCAGAGGAGATTCAGAAATATGGTGTTTCTAATATATTTGATTATGAACGTGACTGTCTTTCTTATTTTCATCAAAAAACAGAAAACTCTTCACATTCTTGAGATCATTGCATATTGGATGCTTGCTTCATACATAGCTCAAAACTTTTCAGCCATTTGTTATATGAACTTTAAAACCCTTTACATACCTGAAAAATTACCATTTGAATTCTCACATTTTATGAGTCGAACGGTTCTCTATCCTCTGATTCATGTCTTATTTCTCGATTATTATCTGAAAACGAATACTTGGGTTAAAAAAATCATTTTGATGTTTGTATTTGTGGCAATCTTAACGAGCATAGAATGGTTCAATCATTTTTTAGGTGTTTTGATTCACGTGAATTGGCGGTTTTGGTGGTCCCCCGCCATATGGTTGGCGGGAATGATATTGTTGATTGGGTTCATGAAGATATTTCGAATCATTTTATATCGAGGAGGTTTCAGTAAATGAATGTGACATATGATTGGAATGAATGGTTCTTCGTCATTTCCACATTTATTGTTTTATTGCTGTTTTTTCCGATTCGAACATACTTTTCACCTGTCATTGTCACTCTTATATGGATTTACAATATCGCAATGGTTTCTACGATTGACTATTTCTTAATCGCTACTCCATTTAACATGTATTATTTTGGTGACAATCCGACTTATGAGCTGTCTGGCGCATTGTTTCATTTATTTATGTATCCCTGTGCTTCTTTAATCTTCCTGTATATTTACGACAAGTTCGAACTTTACGGCAAAAAAACAGCTTGGTATATACTCTGCTGGACAGGCTTTGCCTTATTTTACGAATGGATTTGTGTAAAGAATAATGCGTTAATTTATACCGGGTGGAAGTTACAATATTCCATTCCAGTTTATCCGGCTGCTGCCATTGCATTAATTTTGTTTTTTCACTTTGTAAAAAGGAAGTCATTGGAGGTTTCCTATCAATAGACAATAAAACAGCCAACCAACCTGTAGCAAGGTTGATCAGCTGTTGGGTGAAACATGGGGACGGTTCTTCTGTTTCAGTTTATTACAAATTTTTACTTAAATTGAAACAAGAGAACCGTCCCCGTGGTCCGTTTTATTGGACGGGGGTAAATCGAAGAATCTCCCTCATCATTCCTTCAAATTGGTCTGGGTCAAAAAAATCCTCGCTCTGCCAATTGCTGAAAATCCATTCAATCAGCTCAGCGGAAGAGTTGAACACTTCTCCGCTGGAATCGGCTTTCTTGATCATGTATCGTCCATTATCATCATCAATCGTCACTTCACAAGGAAAAACATTGTCTCTACACTTCAAAAAATATTCCATTGTCCAACCCTCCCCTAATTTTTAAGCACCAGCTTTTTGCTGCTTCAATAAAAGCACTGAAAAATACTTTCGCGCATCCGGCGTGAGAATTTGCAGTGTTTCATACTCACCCTCGGAATTTTCGAATTCCACGAACGCACCGCTTAAATTCTCTACAACATTCTTAATTCGATAACCTTTCTGTACCATGAAATCGAGACGGTCTCTCTCCTGTAAAAACTCCTGATACTCAGACAAAAATTACACTCTCCTTCCAAAATTATGTGTTGATTGGATTAGTCGCTTCCGGAACAACGACCGAATCCAATCCCTCTTCTACAATCCAGTCACGCCCGACCGTGATGCCCAGATATTTTTCATCACTTGGGTCTTCAATTTCTGCCTGCTTGTATTTCACGAACCACCAGTGTTTTGCCAAAACGTAATAAATGATGGCACCAACGACAAAGCCTACGATAAAGGAATAAGAAGGGAAATAGTATGCAGCAAGGCCTCCGATCACCCATGCAATCAACCCTGCCATGTTAAAACCGTTCATTCCCCTGAATTGTCCATACTCTTCATACAGCTCCTGGACATTCACGCGTCTTTTACGCAATACGTAATAATCTGTGAACAAAATTCCCACGATTGCTGATAAAATTCCGCCAATGACTAGCAAGGCTGGAATGATAATGCCAAACAAACTCCACGGCTGGACAAGAATGCCGACAACACCGGCCATCACTACTCCAACCCAGAATGGCACCTTAGGACCGCCGACATTCGAAAAAATAGTAGCTGCCGGAATGACGTTCGCCGATGTATTCGTTGACCATTGTGCCAGTACAATCATCAGTAAAAGAATTCCTAAGATGAATCCACTCGCAGCCTGCTGAAGTCCAACAATCGGGTCGTAATTTAAAACTGCCACGTATGAAACAGCACCAATAATCACCATGAATGTATTCACGATCGGCATTGTGATCAAACTGCCTGCAATTTGCGCTTTGTTGCGCTTGAACCAGTTCCGCTCGTTTTTAGGAGCTTTGAAGTATCGAGACAACGACGGCATATCCGCTGCAAGCGTCGCCCAAAAGCCCATGTTCGCCATAACAACAACCATGAATGCTGTAAATGCGGCTCCGCCAGTAACCGGACTTTCCACCCATACCCAAATATCTCTTCCCTGTGCCATTGCTTGATCAGAAAGGGAAACGTACATCCAGCAGGAAATAATAATGATGATTGGGGCAGCCAGGTCCGCAAACCTTTCAACCGCTTTGATTCCCAGTGCTGTATTTACAAGCTGTACGACCGCAAATAAAACGAAACAGATAAACCAGTTATCATAACCATATAGTAAATTTAAAATACCATTAATAGCTGTTGCTCCAAAATAAGTGTTAATCCCAAACCAGCAAGAAGCTGCAACCCCACGGACTAACGATGGTATATGCGTTCCCATCGTGCCGAACGGGGCCCTCATATAAACAGGAAAAGAAAGTCCATGTTCAACCCCGATATCGCCAATGATTGTCATGAAAATCCCGATCGCTACCGATCCAATGATTGTAGCGACAATCACCCATCCCAGCGGCAACGTTTGTATCCCGGCTCCGCCAATAGCAAAAGCAGCAAGAACGATGGCCATCCCAATCCAGATCACCGAAAAACCAAACGGACTAATCTTCCTTTCATCATGCGAAATCGGAAGCAAATCAGGCGACTTTAAGTAATTTCCTTTTTTACTCATTCAGACACCCCCAAAGTAAAATATACATAATTTTCTGAATTTAAAAGACAAAAATGATTCACAAGCAACTATTTTATGACTTCTTGTTTCCACCTCCTTTTAAAATCAAATCCAAAGAAAATAACAGGTTCTTATCAGTACACAACCAGCAGCAAGGGGGACTCCCCTCGCTGTGGTCGATGGAATGATTCATTTTTTCAGGATGGCTGCCTCGAATTCTTTAAAACTATTGCAGGGTGTCTGGCAGAATAATTTTTTAAAATCACTTTCTCTGACTGACAGATTAGATTCTTAACAGACATTCCACTGTCTGGCAGATCAGATTATTAAATTTAATTCTTTTTCACTGTCCGGCAGGTTAGATCATCACACACATTTCACCATCTGGCAGATTAGAAAGTAAGTGACTCCTTCGTATTTCTAGTCTTGCTTTCACCGTATTTTGCACGCTTCAGGAACTGTCCGCCCCCCGGCTTTCCAACGAAGGTTTTATCGCGGACGACAAACTCCCCACGAGATAACACAGATACCGGCTCACCTGTCACTTTCATACCTTCAAATGCACTATAATCGACTGCCAAATGGTGTGTCTCCGCAGAAATCGTTCTCTCTACAGTCGGATCAAAAATCACAATATCAGCATCTGCTCCCACAGCAATTGTACCTTTTTTAGGATACAAGCCAAACAGCTTTGCCGCTCTTGTTGACGTTACATCAACAAATTGGTTAAGCGAAATTCTTCCCTTCAGCACTCCCTCAGAGAACATGATCGAAACGCGGTCCTCGACGATAGGTCCTCCGTTTGGAATCTTGGAAAAATCCCCTCTGCCAAGTTCTTTCTGCCCTTTAAAATCAAACGAGCATTGGTCAGAGCCTACTGTTTGCAGCTGGCCAGTCTTCAGCGCGTTCCATAACACATCCTGGTTCCACTTTTCGCGCAGAGGCGGTGACCAGACATATTTAGCACCTTCAAAATCAGGCTTCTCAAGATAGGATTGATCGAGCACCAAATACTGCGGGCACGTTTCTCCCCAAACCTCGATCCCCTTATTTCTCGCTTCGGCAATCTTTCTGGCAGCATCCGCACAAGACACGTGAACAACATAAAGTTGTGAGTTCGCAAGCCCTGTAAACGTTGCGGCACGCTCAGTTGCTTCTCCTTCTATCTCCGCAGGTCTAGTTAACGCATGGTAAATCGGATCCGTGTTACCCTGTGCCAGTGCCTGCTTCGTGAGGTATTCAATAACATCGCCATTTTCGGCATGAACCATGACAAGCGCACCAAGGTCCTTAGCTGCCAACAACGTTTTAAACAAGGTTTCATCGTCAGCCTGCAAGACATTTTTATAAGCCATGAACACCTTGAATGAGGTGATTCCCTCTTCATCGATGACCGAAGGAAGCTGGTTCAGTACATCATCATTGATTTCTCCAATCATCAAGTGGAAGCCATAATCAATCACCGACTTCTCCTTCGACTTTGCGTGCCATACATCAATCGCATCCTGTAACGGAACACCCTTATTCGTTAAGCAAAAATCAATAACCGTCGTCGTACCGCCAAATGCAGCGGCAATCGTCCCCGATTCGAAATCATCCTTTGTAACCGTCCCGCCAAATGGCATATCAAAATGAGTATGAGGGTCGACACCGCCTGGGAATACGTAGCAACCCTTCGCATCGACAACCTCCGCTCCCTGAGTTGAAAGGTTCTCGCCAATTAAGCTGATCACACCATTTTCAATCAACACGTCCGCCACGTACGTATCCGTTGCTGTCACGATTGTTCCGTTTTTTATTACCTTTTTCATGTGTTCTCCTCCTTTTTAAAAAGCTGCTTCCCTTTTTAGATCAGGTTCCTAATTCTGGTCATAGAAACTAGTTTCTATGACCTTTTTACTATGCCAGCCACAACAATCCTACCTTACTTCACGACCGGATCCACCCCGCAAGCCAGCACACCAAGCGCTGCCTGGCGCTCGTTCCAGGTCATTGGCGGCAGCTCGCTCTTCAGCTCGACCATGTCGATTGCGCCATCAACCGGGCAGACAATTGAGCATAGATTACAGCCGACGCAATCTTCCTCTCGTACCTTCAGATAGCTGTTTCCGCTCGCATCCTTCAGCATATCGATACACTGGTGCGAGGTGTCCTCACAGGCAATGTGGCACTTATTACAATTAATGCATGTATCATTATTTATACGGGCGACAATTTTATAATTAAGATCAAGGTCACCCCAGTCTGAGTATTTATGAACAGATTTTCCGACAAGATCCATCACCGAAGCAATCCCTTTTTCATCAAGGTAATGATTTAAGCCCTCGATCATGTCCTCGACAATTCGGAAGCCGTGGTGCATTGCTGCTGTACAAACTTGGACACCCGTTGCGCCCATCAGCATGAACTCAACCGCATTTTGCCAATTAGAGATCCCGCCAATGCCTGAAATCGGAACATTAATCCGTGGATTACGCGCACACTCACCAACCATGTGAAGCGCAATCGGCTTTACAGCAGGACCACAATAACCGCCGTGCGCTCCCTTTCCGCCAACATGCGGCACCGTATCCCAAGTATGAATATCAACAGCTGCCAGGCTGTTAATGGTGTTGATCATACTGATCGCATCTGCTCCGCCTTCGACAGCAGCTTCAGCCGTCACCGTAATATCCGTGATATTCGGCGTCAGTTTGACGATAACCGGAGTCTTGGCCACTTCCTTCACCCAATATGTCTGTTTTTGGACGAGTTCTGGCACCTGGCCGGAAGCCGCTCCCATGCCGCGCTCCGCCATCCCGTGCGGACACCCAAAGTTCAGCTCAAGGCCATCGACGCCCACGTCCTCAACCCGCTTCACAATCTCATGCCATTTTTCCTGCTTAGGCTCGACCATCAGGGAAGCGATGATTGCGTGATTCGGAAACTTCTTCTTCGTTTCATAGATTTCTTTTAAATTGACCTCGAGCGGTCGGTCAGTGATTAATTCGATATTATTGAAGCCTGCCACTTTTTGGCCGTTAAAACTAACCGCCGCAAAACGTGAGGAAACATTCAGGATTGGATCCCCAAGCGTCTTCCAAACCGCCCCGCCCCAGCCAGCTTCAAAGGCACGCTGGACCTGGTAGCCCGAGTTGGTTGGAGGAGCAGAAGCTAACCAGAACGGGTTCGGTGACTTGATTCCTGCCAAATTGATACGTAAATCTGCCATACTCTTACCTCCCTTTGTTTGTTAGGCTGTTTCTGGAACTGGTTGAGACAGCAGCTGATGGATTGCGTAGGCCGTATCTTTACCCTGCTGGGCTGCTGAAACGACCATGGCTTCTCCCTGTCCTTTGCCAAAAATAACATCTCCACACGCGAAGACTTTTTTATTCGATGTCTGATACGTATCCGGGTCGATTTTAACTACTCCGCCGCCATGCTCCAAACCAAATTGTTCTAGGAGGTCGACATATCTCGATTGGCCAATCGCCTTAATGACGGCATCGACTTCTAAAATAAACTCCGACCCTTCCAAAGGAACAGGACGACGTCGTCCATCTTCTCCCGGCTCGGCGAGCACCATCTTCACACATTTAATGCCCTTGACCTTGCCATTCTCATCCCCAATAATTCTTACAGGAGCAGTCAGCCAGCGGAATTCAACACCATCCTGCTTGGCAAATTCATATTCAAAATCATAAGCAGTCATTTCATCTACCGTCCGGCGATAAAGAATCTTGACGTTTTCTGCACCAAGCCGAACAGAGCAGGTTGCACCATCAATTGCCGTATTTCCAGCACCAATGACAACGACTTTTTTACCTAAAAATTGATTGTCGATCGGCTTAGTCTTTGTCGCCTTAACGAAATCAATCGCATCGTACACTCCATCCAAATCTTCTCCATCAATGCCAAGGTCCGGAACCTTTGACATCCCTACAGCTAAAATAACGATGTCATGCTGTCCCATGATTTCCTCGACAGAAACATCAACACCAACTCTTGTATTCGTCCTGATTTTCACATCGAGGCTTTCAACCTGTTTTACTTCCCAATAGGAAATGTTTTGAGGCAAACGGAACGATACGATTCCATAAGTATTCAATCCGCCAGCCCTCTCTTCAGATTCAAAAATGGTTACATCATAACCTAACAGCGCAAGCTCCCTGGCAGCTGATAAACCAGCAGGTCCTCCGCCAATAATCGCAACCGTTTTACCATTTTTTTCACCAGCCTGGAACAATAACTGATCATTCTTAATCGCCCAGTCAGTGGCATATCGCTGCAAATTTCCAATCATGATCGGCTTCGTCGAATGATTGAGTACACATGCACCTTCACATAGCTCCTCAGTCGGGCAGACACGTGAACAGCTTGCACCAATCGGGTTGTACGTCATAATTGTTTTTGCTGACCCCTTCAGGTTTCCAGAAGCAATCTTTTTGATAAAAGTTGGGATATCAATTCCCGTTGGACAAGCCTGAATGCATGGAGCGTCATAACAATACAAACATCGATTCGATTCCTCAACCGCTTCCTGATTCGTCAAGCCTGGATGCACTTCCTGAAAATTCACCTGCAAGTCCTCATACGAAATTTTCGTCGTCAATGAAACAACCCCCTTTTTAGAAAATCGACAGAAAGAGGGCTTTACGTCCTTCTTCTGTAAAGTCCCTCTGCAGTCATGATTGTTATGGTAAAAGTGCCGTCATTTCCTCGTACGTTTCCGGCCTGCGGTCGCGATAGAACTGCCAGGTATCACGGACTTCCCTAATCAATTTCTTATTCATTTCACCGATGATCACTTCATCCTTGTCTCGGCTGCCCATCGCGACAAAGTTACCTCTTGGGTCAACCAGATACGATTGGCCATAAAATTCACCCATATTCCATGGACCTTCCATGCCAACCCGGTTGATCGCGCCGACATAATAGCCATTCGCCACTGCGTGTGCTGGCTGCTCCAGTTTCCACAGGTATTCAGACAAACCGGCGACTGTGGCAGACGGATTCAGAACGACTTCCGCACCTTTCAAGCCTAGTAATCTAGCACCCTCAGGGAAATGGCGGTCATAGCAAATGTAAACCCCTACCTTGGCAAAAGCCGTGTCAAATACCGGATAGCCTAAATTGCCCGGCTTGAAATAGTATTTTTCCCAGAAGCCGCAGCCCTGGTCGCCTACACCAACATGCGGGATATGCTGCTTCCGATATTTTCCTAGATACGATCCATCCGCATCAATTACGGCAGCAGTATTATAGTAGGTGGCAATCCCTTCTCTTTCATAAATAGGTAAAACGATGACCACGCCCAGTTCCTTGGCAAGATCCTGAAAAAGCTTTGTCGTCGGGCCGTTCGGAATTTCTTCTGCCGCGTCATACCATTTCGAGTTCTGTTCGGAGCAGAAATATGGACCATAGAAAATCTCCTGTAGGCAGATAATTTGCGCCCCTTTATCCTTCGCTTCCCTTACAAGCTTGATATGCTTCTCGATTGCCTTCTGCTTATGAACCTCAACCGGCTCATTGCCATCAACATCATTAGAAGCCTGGATAAGACCAATTTTCACTGTATCCGACATGTTCAATTCCCCCTCTTTTATTAAAAATTAAAGTATATGTCGTAATTTGTAAGCGCTTACAAGATTCCTGTTTAAACGACATTTTTCTCAGGTGATTAAACCGTATGTACTCTATTATTCCCCTTTCAGATGTTTTCTGAATAATTAGAAACTTATATCCATTTTACATTTTCCCAAATACCATTGCACTATACAAAATGTTAAAAAATGTACAGCATGTACTGTTCACTATGTAAATGGGAAGCACAGGGACGTGGAAGCATGGGGACGTTTCTTGTGCTTCTCATCAATAGGAGAAACAAAAAGGATGCACCTTTTTCCTTTTATCGAATTTTTTTAGAAACACACAATGTTTGATGTTCTTACTAAAACAGAAGCATAAGATTCGTCCCTATGCTTATATTCAAATTACTCGGAACTTTTTTACGTTTTGTCCGTATTAGGATTATGGGGGTGTTTAAAATTAATAAAAATCGTTTCATAAATGGTGTGTTTAACATTTCACGCATATCAATTTCACTGCTTTTATTAGGAATTATTTTATTTATGGGTGGCTGCTCTTCATCCGTAAAATCTACACCACAAGATAAAAACATCACAGCGATAAAAACTGTCTTGGAGCATCAATTCACAGGACCAAATGAAGAATTCATTGAGGGATTGGATAATATACCAAAACTTGAACAATATTATGAAAAACGTTATAAGTCTTATTTTACGGAAGATATGTATAACCGTTTTATTGTAGCACATGCTTATGATTATCTCCTGATGGCACACAATAACGGTAAGCAAATAAAGGTCGATACAGTCAGTGTTAAAAGTATTGAATCCACAGAAGGCACATACACTTACAAAGTGGTAGTCCTATACGGTAAAGAAGGAAGTAATCAAGAGTCGGCTGAAGTATCAGGCAGAGCTAAATTCAGCAAAGATGGCAAAATCGCAAGTATTAAATACTTAGATGATGGAGGATTATCAGAAGAATTGAGAAATTAAAGAAGCAAAGGGACGTATCCTTTGCTTCTTTTGATGTCATTGTTCAGCACTTTAAAACGTTAAGAAATCCTCTTAATAAACAGAAGCATAAGGTACGTCCCCATTAAAGATCTCATCTAGCTGTTGGGAAAACTCTTTGAACCATGTTCTTAAAATCATCGTACAAACCACGTATTGGTTGGCCATTTTGAATCTGATTAGAATAATCCCTCATGTTGCCAACGAAATCAGGGTTACTTGAAACATAAACATTGTCGATACTTTTATCTGTGGATTTTACCACATCAGAAATTTTATCTTCAATATCTTTACTAATATTATTTGTTTGGGTATCGTTTAAAACAACTCCTACATAAGCAGTGCTATCTGTAATAATTACATGTGCCCTTTTTACTTCATTTAAGTCTTCAATTTTGTTTTTAACTTCGTCGTGAACTCTCATTTGTGTATTATTATTGTCATTTAGATTATCATTATTGTCATTTAGGTTATCATTAAGAATTCTTGCGCCTCTGTTGTTATAATTTTGGACCTTTGCATTATCATTATCATTATCCCTGACATCTTCTCTAGCACCATTGTTCATGTTACACCCAGTGATTAAAGCGATGGTGAATAAGGCAAGTGATAATCGTTTAATAAACTTCATGTTTGTTTCCTCCTTAGGTTAAATTCAAGTATAGAATTGCCAAATCATCTGTTTTTATGTACACAAACAAAAAAATTCACTTCATCCTACTGTTGAGTAATAAGAAGAATAAAACAAAAAAGTGCATTCCTCCTTTCAGGGATGGAATGCACCATTCACTATTTTAAACAATCCGTGTATTGGTCTCATATTTAGTTACATGCCCCCTTCCAGATTCTGAAATCTTTTGGTAGTAGTAACCTGTTGGGACACAATTGCATACAATGAACCATAACAAAAATATGTCCAATTTCAAGCCACCTTTTCCCAGGGTGGTTTTTACTTTTTATGCTTGGTATTTCTTATTATCAATCTTAACGATTTCATGGTTTGATTCCCTCGCAATTCTTTTTGTTTCATCCACTAGCTGAAGAATATGCTTGCTACATTGTTGAGCACCCTTTATTAGGAGCGGGACTCCTATAACATCAATTCCTAACTCCCTTGAGAAAAACCCTCCTAGTGTCATAGCAAGCGGAACAGCAGGAGAAGTATTGGAGAGTATAATTTTTTCTCCAGTTTGATTACGGCTTATTAATAATTCGCAAAAATGGTGAAGAGCTTTAATGGCCAACTTTGAAGATCGTCTGCCCAGAGTGTATACTGGATTGCCTTCCTCATCTTCACCATGCAAAATAAATCTTCCTGCATCTTCTTTATTTAACTTATTGAAGTAGGGCAGTGCCAATATCTCATCTTTACCAGGAATTTTGTTTGGATCATGTATAATCTTAAGATGGTAGGCAGCTGCTAAAGATGTGGTATGTGTTCCACCAAAGTCATGATAGATGAAAATCAAATTTCCCACTCCTGTCAAATTTTTACTATAGGCCTTTATTTGATTTTTAATTTATTTATATTAAATTTAATTTATTTTAAGTTCTTATCGTGCCTTCCATACATCTGCATCGATAGCAGAAGAGGATATCAACAATGGGTCTTAATCGATTATTGTAAATGCTTTGGTACGGGGATTTTATGTTCATTATTCTTTACTTCTTCGAAAATGCCCTCTTGACTTTCGACTTGGTACTTTTTGTTTATCAAGTTTAATATTTCGTTTATATGAGTAAGTTGTGAATTACTTGGGATTAAATTAACAATGGTTTGTTTAAAATCTTCAAATTCCTTTTTCGTAACCGGTTGAGCATCGTTTCGCAACTCAAAACCTAATTGGCCATTTGGTTCAAGGGTTGCCCATTTTACGTCACTAATTTAGATACACTATTTTGTCTTAGTTTCGTTTCCAGTTGATCCACCGTTAATCTAAGTTTCTTCAGGTTTTTTTGATTCAAATTCCAGTTATCAATTACAACAAGTGCTTTGCCTGTAAGAATTTTTTCAAAACTATCCGATTTCATTTGTAAAAATTCAATGACTAAAAGTGTTCCTACAAGAACATTAGCAACCAAAAAGGTTATCCAAATATTTTTTCCCACTACAGGTTGAATAAGTAAAGTCCCAATTGCAATCTTTAAAACAGTTTCAGCCAATGTCATTTGTGAAATTGTTTTCCGGCCAGCCATTTTTAAAAGTACTGTTCCCTCAAGGATAATCAGAATCGCCTTCCAAATATGATCCCATACCATGTTAAAAATAACCACCATTCGTTTAAACAGAGTTACATGTATCTTCTCCAAATCCCACACTAATATCCAAATCTTCCAACAAGCAAAAAAGTAGAAAAAGCACTAAAGATTCTACTTAACGATATGTACCATTTTCCAGGATGCTTCTATATTTCCTTTCTGTGTAAAATTCCCATTCATAATAATAGAATTTATATCAAGGGTTGAAAGCTGGAAATTCACCGAAAGACGATAATAAGAAAAAGGAAGCATTAGATACGTCCCCGAATATTACTCATAACTTTGTACAAAATATCTATGTTCAAAAGGAGGTGTCTAAATGCCTAATCAAAATGATAATAAGTTCAGGAAAATTCAATCTGAGAGTTTTAAGCAAGGCAAATCACAGGAAGAATATGCGGCAGAACTTGAAGCGAATAAAATGAAGGCTCAAAAAAGGAAGTAACTACACCAAGTGAAGTTTGTATTGGCAGGAAACTGGTTCCTGCCTTATTCATGTTTAATTAAATGGACTTATAACTTTAGGAAAAAGTTATTTCTCATTAAGAAAATAGCTTTCCATTAACAATACGAACTCTTTGTTCTTATTCAGAGCAGTCGGTTAAGGTGTGAAAGCTGGTAATCCCCTAAAAATTCTATCATGGAAAAAGGAAGCAGTAGAAACGTCCCCATGCTTCTATCCTTATATTCCCATATACTTACTTCTGTATGCATGTTAGGCTTAAGACCGATACCAAATTCAGGTAGCACAATCAAAATTTGTATGGAGGTGTTTTCATGGAAACCCTATTACAATCAAATTTCACAAATGTAACTGAAGGTCATGTCTTCTATCGATTCCAGGATGGAGAGGCTTATTTAGATCATTTGGTTTCTTTTATAAATACGGGATTAGATCGAAACGAGCAAATCCTAATTCTTGAGAGCATGAGAAACCTCCCCAAGATTAGTGCAATAATGAATTCGCTATTTACTGTTGAACAGCAATCCTCAATCCACTTAGTGAACAATTATGATTATTACATTTCAAATGGTGACTTTAACACACAAACCATTCTTGAGCATTTCGAAAAGGATCTACCCTGTTATAATAATAGTAATTCATCAATTCGGACCTGGGCTCACGTAGAATGGGTGTCCACTGAATCCAATGCCCAGTTAATTACGAACATTGAAGTCCTGGCAAATAATTTTGTTATACAGGAACGAATGGTTTCCGTTTGCGCATATTCTTCAGCCAGTTTATCTTCAAGCTTGAATGATGCACTTGAACAAGATCACAAATATATTATGTCGGATGATGATTTCTCTTTATCATCTTTATATGAGAAATAGGATTTCTCAAAAATACCAGGTGGTTATTCCCTCCTGGCATTTTTGACTTTCACTTTCCTATCATCTTCTAGATCAATATTAAAAAAAGCACCCTATTCAGGTGCTCGATCAAAATCCTATTCATTTTTCCTTTTTTCCAATGCTTTTACTAACTCTTCCCCCATCAACTCAGAGGAGAACGGGTCACGGCTAGTGACGATTTGATCATTCGCCCATACCGCATGTCCCGTTTTTTCAAGGTCTCCAGTTTCATAATTGCTTATTTTTCGCAACTCCTGCTCAAGGCTGAATGGCAGGATATCCAGTAGCCCTGCAGGCTCCATGACATCAGGATAACCGGTCACCTTTTTACTTGCAACAAAACTCTCACCATTTGGACGCTTCGCAAAAACCAATGGCGCTGGTCCATGGCATTCCGCTGCTACAATCCCGCCCTGGTCATAAATGCGATTCATAATCTGATGCAAATTCTCATCCTTTGCCAGGTCGTACATCGCACCATGGCCGCCAACAACAAGAACGACATCAAAATCAGCTGGATTCACGTCTGCAAGCTTTATTGTGTCATCGGCTTTTCCAGATTCATAAAGCTTCTTATAAGTACCATTCGGATCATAATCCTCACTAATACTCATCTGATCAATCACTGGCTTCCCTCCAAGCGGAGAGGCTAAATCAACCTGGTGTCCTGCCTTTTCTAAAAGCATCATCGGAGCAAATAATTCTTCTCCCCACCAGCCTGTTTCATAATTATTTTTCTCATCTTTATGTCCACTTGATAGTACTGCTAAAACTTTTGCCATTAAAATAACCTCCTCTTTTTCTGCACTGTGTTTATCTTCCCTTTATCCATACGATTTACACATAAGGTCATTTTTCAATGATTTCCTGTTTGAAAAGCTTGGTCAAATAAATATTACATTAAGATTGTGAGGACATTTTAATATTATTTGGATTAATGGCAAGTTAACAATTCACTGAGGATCATGGACAGGCCACATAAAAAAGGTAGCATCTGATCTCGTCCAGTGCATTCAATTCATTTTATCTTCCCCTTTTATTAAAACAGCTATTGCATATGTAGCAAAACTGAAAAATCCTATAACAATCGCAATAAATGAAATTATATTTTCCCCGAAAAATTGCTGTATAAAAAAACAAATCAATATGATTATCCAGCATACTATTGTTATGGATTTTTTCATTGTTTTTCCCCTTGTTTTTTTCTTCGTCATTCCTAAACAACAAGTCATTATCAATGCTATATTATTCTTGGTACGCTTCTTTATTTCCTTCTTGAGGTCCGCTATTATCAAATAGCGGATATGTCGCATTCGCATCACGTCAAAGTTCTTTGGGCTTTATCAATTGGGTGTATGTACAAACATAAAGAAATCCAGTTAAGTTATACTCTTAGTAAACTGAAGCACAAGATACGTCCCCATGCTTCACAAAAAAAGCGTACAGATCAATGTCTGTACGCTTTTTTCGTAATTATTTATTTACTTTCGATAAGAGTGTTAGGCTGTAGATTGCTGCTAGACCTACGAGGATATAGACCACTTTTGCGATCGGGCTGTCCATGCCTCCGAAGAGTCCACCGACTAGATCCCATTCAAATAAGCCGACCAAAAGCCAATTTAAACCGCCGACAATAAGCAATACTAATGATACCACATTCAAAGTTTTCATTATGACACCACCCATTGTATATTTTTTGTATAACCTTTCGAATTTATTATACAAAACCTATACAAAATAAGCAAATATTTATTATTATTTGATTTAAATCCTTATATCATAGGATTTTACATGTGTAATTTTTGTATAACTTATCTATAATGAGGAGTGGAGGTGTTAATTTTGTATAGCATTAAGCAAGTTTCGGAACAATTGGATATCCCTGCGGTCACAATCAGAGCCTGGGAAAATCGATACAACGTTGTAACTCCTACACGGACCGAGGGCGGACACCGTTTATATAATGAGAAAGATGTACAAACCCTTAAGTGGATCAAGACACAAGTACACGAAAAGAATATGAAAATCAGTGATGCCGTCCGTCTCTTGAAGGAAGAGGCTCCATCTCCTGTCGCACTTTCCCCTGAAGGTAATAAATACGAAGAGCTAAAAGAAAAGCTTTACCGTGCACTAATTAACCTTGATACCCATGAAGCGAACCAGATCGCTGACCTCACTTTTTCTTTGTATGATTATGAAGAGGTGTTTCAACAAATATTAGTTAAGGTTTTGTATAAGGTTGGGGATGAATGGGAGAATGGCTCCATCAGTGTAGCTCAAGAGCACTTCTCTTCACAGTTCATCATTAACCGCTGCACCCAGTTCATGAGGATTCTCCCGGTGAACCCGGCGCTCCCGAAAGTTATGGCATTTTGTCCAGAAGGCGAGCATCACCAAATTGGGTTGATGATATTCAGCCTATTTTTAAAGAAAAAGGGAAACGAAGTCATCTATTTAGGTCCTAATACCCCTCTTGAAGGATTAACCGATTTAATTAAAATGAAGAATATTTCCGTGGTGGCGATTTCCATGACAAACCCTGCCCCTGTCAAAAAGGTGGAAAGGTGGATTCAGTCATGTCTCGAAACGAATCCAGCTCTTAAATTCATTGTTGGTGGCAGCTGTATTCAGAAATGTTCAAAGCTTGATTCAAAATCCGTTTCCTACTCGCTCGGATTTGATTGGGATGAATGGTATGACTCATTCATGCACGGAAAAAAGGCCTGACCAGGTTGTCAGGCCTCTTTTTTATGTAATAATCGAAATTCCATTGTCCCTCTCTTTGCTTCCGCCTTTTTAAACTGTTTTTCCTTCTTTATAAGGTACGTCCCCACGCTTCTTTCTCTCTGTTCCAATCCCGTTAACATTTTTCCAGTCATCGGTTAATACAATTCTTGTAGAGGTGATTAAAGTGCCAAGAGTGAAATATGTCGATAGTGATGTTGCTTTAGTGGCTAGGATGATTAGGGCAGAAGCTGAAGGCGAAGGTCGACTCGGGATGATGATGGTTGGCAATGTTGTAGTAAACAGATTAAAAGCTAATTGTTTAGATTTCAAAGATTTAAGGACAATACCTCAAGTAATTTTTCAAATTCAAGGTGGGAATTATTCTTTTGAAGCAGTACAAAAGGGGAATGTATTTTACAACAGAGCAAGAAGTGTAGAAAAAAGATTAGCAAAACAAATCCTCGACTATTGGAGAGAACATCCTTCCAAGTATTCCCTTTGGTATTTCAATCCCTATGCTCCATGCCCGCCTACATGGTTCGGCCAACCATTTGCAGGCCAATTTAAACAACATTGCTTTTATGAACCAAAAGCGAATACATGTGATGGGGTATATATGGGGTAGAAGCAAAGGGACGTTCCCTTTGCTTCTTTTTTATGTCTGCTGTTCATTATAAAACATGAATTCCTACGATAAATCCACTTAATAAATTGAAGCAATAGATACGTCCCCGTGCTTACTTTTTGGGAATTTCACACCCATTTTCATCACACAGTTCGCCGTCCTGGCTGTTTAGAACTGTGATTTGATCTTCTGCGATGACTTTTGTCAGTGCCTGGACAAATGCTTCAGTCGGCTGGGCACCGGTGAGGGCGTACTTTTTATTGATGAGGAAGAATGGGACACCGGTGATGCGATACTGCTGTGCTGTTTGCTCATCGGCACGGACTTCATCTTCCATTTCATTGCTGGCGAGCATTTTCGCAACTGCTTCCCGGTCTAATCCAACTTCCACAGCTAATTCTGTTAAGGTATCATGATTACCGATATGTTTTGAATCGGTAAAATAAGCACGTAGGATGCGTTCAGTCATCTCATGCATCAACCCATGATTTTTAGCAAACATCGTTAACCGGTGAGCATCAAAGGTATTGGTTAAAATAACTGTATCCAGATGATACTCCAGCCCAGCTTCCTTCGCCATTTGTTCCATGTTTTGAAGGTTGCCTTTTGCCTGTTCGATACTCATTCCATATTTTTTCGCCAATAATTCCGGCATGTCTTCTTTTATATCTTTCCCCATTGTTGGATCCAATTCAAAGCATCGGTAAGTTACTTCGATTGGATGGTCAATCTGCTGAATAGCGTCCTCCAGACGCTTTTTGCCAATATAGCAGAATGGTCAAGCGTAGTCCGTCCACATTTCAATGTGCAACATGTAAATCACTCCTATCCAGTATTTCTACTATAGTATAGGTGTTAACCAAATAATTTACACGAGATTTGATTCGGGAGCCAAAACACTTTTATCATCATCCCTACAATCTATTGACCTCCATCAATTTTTCTCCTTCAAATGTCATTTTGTATACATCTGGTTTTGATAGTTGATGTAAAAAATCTAAATTGTATCGCCTATCAAAATACCCCATCATCAAGGTCATGACGGCTCCATGAGTGCCTATTGCCACTTTCCGCCCTTGGCAGCTCGTTAATATTTTTTTAAAAACCCTGATAGCCCGTTTTTGGCAATCCTTATTGGACTCCCCTCCTGGCAGCGCATATTCAGGATCTACGAAGGATTTCTCTAACAACGGAAATAACTCTTCATCGGAAAGCCGTTTGTCTCCTCCTGAAAAAACTCTCTCTTTAAGATCTTCAAAAGGTAACACCTTTTTCCCGGAAAGCTCAGCTAACTCCTGAATCGTCAGGATCGCTCTGCTGTATGGACTCGAAGCAAAAACCTCAATCTCTTCTTCTTTTAAAATCTCCGTTATTTCCTTGGCATCTCGCTTTCCTTTTTCCGTTAACCCTCTCGTTCTTTCATTTTCGCCTGTTTTAGGTGAATCACCATGTCTCACAAGGTATACAAAAGTTTGCATGCTGTTCCTCCAGCTTATTTCCACTATGTAAAAGTAGTTTTATATAGTGATTCAACAAGATGACCAAATTACCCTTTTCGATAAAAAAAGAAGCCTTATCCTCCAAGGCTTCAATAAAATGTATATTAGTGCACCCGGATTTCCTCATAAAAATCTTCATCGTGATGAACTCGAGTATGCTTTGATTCAATCCGTTCAAATTCATCCATTTCCATCCCATGATATGAAGCGCCCATCCACCAGTTCTTAAATTCAAAAATTAAATCGGATAACATCATGATTCCTCCCAATAGGGTTAATGGATTGATTGCGCTTTCATTATATCATGTGAATAATTTCACGTGAATACTTTCACATAATAGACAAAATAGCAAAATTTTACTGAAAATATAATCCAACCCCAATAGATTTACCGGTCTAACGTAAAACTTTCAAAGCTGCTATTTAAATATCCTTTTGAACTCTATTAAAACATTCACAAATTAGACAAAACTCTTATGCTTTCACCATGTCCTTTCCCCCTCCTTTTCCTTATATAGACTGTGAAAGGGTGGTGCATTAAAATGACGATTAAATCAGGTGTCATTGAAGGATTTGAACAATATTCACAGTTTGCTGCTTTAGGAGAGTTCAACAGCCATTTGGAAATGTGGATGGTGGAATACAAAAAGGAATTCACGAAGGGAGAATTAGTTGGTTTGAAACGCCTCGCTCGTTTTTCCGCTAAGGTTCCAGGAGTATGCAATGCAAAGATTGGCACGGTATTAAAGGCGATTCATGAGGAATATAAGGATTTGGGAATCTCCCGCTCTACTTTTAAACGCATGATCATCAAAGCAAGTAAAATCGGGATCTTCACTGTATATGAAACAGAACGTAAAAACGGCTCACAATCAAGCAATCTTTATGTGTTCAATCGGTTCAATAATAATAACGAACCACCTAAGAAGGAAATAATGAACCACCATAATAAAACTATCAGTCTTTTAAAAACTAACATTAAAAAGAATAATAAACGTGAACAAACAGCTCCTTCAGAACAAATAGCTCAACCTGTAGAAAAAGCAACAAGACCTGAAAAAACCATAGCTACAGCTCTTGAAAAAGCACCAGAAGACCATCTATTTGTAAATGACAGAATTCCGAAACCCTTTGTCGAATTGGTAAAATACTTTTTCCCCACTGCAAAAGCCATTGAAGAATTCTGGAGAATGACAACCATAGCTGCCTACCGCAACAATCTCGAAAATGTTGAGGAAACTAAATTATCCGTATCACTCGACTCGTTCAAACAACTTGTCCGTAAGTTAAAATTAAAAACACCAGTCAACAATCCAATCGCCTATTATACCGGAATCCTGAACAAAAAGTTCCAGGAGATCTATTTTAAGGAGCTATTTGAGATGGGATTTTGCAGCTCTGTAGAAAAGGAGGAGCAAAGGGACGTACCCGTTGCTTCTTTAGAAAACTGGTGCTCAGTACAGAATATTGAATACCGGAGAAAAATCCATTAAAAAAAAGAAGCATAAGGAACGTCCCTATGCTTCGGCCTCCCTGCCCTTTCACCTAAAACCGTTACGAGTATTTACGAAATTCCGAAAAGGAACTAACATAGTTAAAAGAATGTTATTTTTATACAATCTTTCTTTAAAATACTTTGGCGAGCTTTAATGATCCATAGGACTATTTGTAGAAACATAAAATGTGTCTGACTTTAGATTTTGTTAAAATGGAGGCTGAAATGGATAATATCGATAAAAGAAATCGTTTGAAAGAAGAACCTTTTAGTTATCGGGTAAGTAAAAACAATACCATATTTCTCGACTATTACGGAAATCAGGTAAAAATTCTGAAAGGCAAAGAAGCGGAGAAATTCTTAGAAAAATTGAATGGTGCGGCGGATACTCAGGCAGCACAATTAATCATGGCCAAGGTAACCGGGAATTTCAAAAGAGGAAATGAACGGGATGGCAGCAAAAAGAAATAAAATTGATCACTATACGGTAAGGTTGTGAATAACAATGCATGAGAAAAAAGTTGCGGTAAGCTGGAGCGGCGGAAAAGATTGTTGCCTTGCTTTACATCGAATGCTGCAAGAAAACAAGAATGTCGCTTGTCTAGTGTCGATGGTTTCTGAAAAAGATGCCAGGAATCATGCCCATGGGATAAAACTAGAAATCTTAAGATTACAGGCGGAAGCTCTGGGATTGCCATTGATTTTAGTGGATTCTGCAGGTGATTATGAACGGTCTTTGATTCATTCGCTTACCCAATTAAAGGACCAGTATGGTATTGAGGAGATTGCATTTGGCAGTTTATATGCCGGTGAAGATCGAAAATGGAATGAAGAGGTTGGGTATAAATCTGGGCTGGCTCCCCTATTTCCTGTATGGATTTCTCCAGAGGAATCATCAAAGCTCCTGAAGGATTTTATCTCACTCGGTTTCTCAGCGGTAGTTTGTCGTGCTTCTGTTAAAAATTTTGATCGTACCTGGCCCGGTAGAATGCTTGACTTGAGCTTTTTCGAAGAAATCCAGAAGCAAGACATATGTGTAATGGGCGAATTCGGAGAATATCACACATTCGTATTAGACGGACCGATTTTTCAAAAGAAAGTGAGTTTAACAGAATCCAGAGTTGTTTGGAATTCTGGACTTTGGTCATTAGATATTAGTCAGTGCCAGTTAGTTGAGAAATGATGGCATACCTCTATTAAATTGACTCCTAATAAAAAACGATTAAGGACGATTACAAGTTCCGCTTTTTCCACAACTTTATATCCTAATCAAATCGACCTTGGTTTTTCTACAGAAGTGGTTAAATGGCCAAGAGCTGGAAATCCATTGAAAGATTCTATTATAAAAAAGAAAGTAAAAGGACACATAAAATATAAGAAAATTGGAACGATAAAAGGAGGAAACTTGTTTTTTAAAGGATGAATGAATAGTGGACGGACGCCGTATAAAAGAATTCGATGAAATTGTGAAAATGGGAAAAGAAGGTCAGGAAGCATTAAATCATTATTGGATGGATTACGCACTTTATACTTCGTTAGAATATTGGATTATGGTTATGCTTCTAATTGCTCCTTTAATTATTCTATTTTTCAAAATTGATAAAAGTAAAATTTTTTTCATGGGCTTTTTCGGGTACAGTATACATATGATTTTCGGATATATCGACTTGTTCAGTAGGAATTTAGGGTTAGTAAATTATCCTTTTCCGGTTATTCCGATGCTACCGGGTTTGTCCATTGATTCAAGTTTCGTTCCTGTTACTTTTATGCTCGTTTATCAATGGACATTAAATCATCAAAAAAATTACTATATCTATATGGTGTTGACTTCGGCCATTCTGGCATTTGCATTCAAGCCCCTTCTAGTAGGTCTGGGGCTATTCAAACTATATGGTAACACAAATTATTTTTATCTATTTGTTTGTTATCTTATTGTAATAGTACTTGCTAAGTTCTTTACAAATGTTTTCTTATGGATGGAAAAGAAATTTAATAACAAAATGAAATCAAGCTAAATGGATCAAGTAAACTAAAAACCTTGCGATTGAAATAATCGCCCTTTCTTCTGGGGTGCGAATTGGTTAATAACATGGAATAATATAAAAAAGCCAGGACCCACTATTCAAGCAGTGTCCTGGCGTTATTTAAAGTGATCATCCTATTCACCATGCAAAAGCGGAATATCCACATTCACTCCCAGACGAGTCAATATCTTCCCAAGTGTCTCAAGCCCTGATTTAGGGTTGATTTTAGTCTCCAAATAATAGACGTCACCTGTATTTTGGGATTGATAAGTATGAAGCTGTGCAAACGGTCTGTTATCAGGATGGATCGGCTGCAATGCAATCGCATAGCGTTTTCCATTATCAGTTGAACCAAGAACAATTCCCTCTTTCACAAGAGCATGAAGAGGCAGATTGCGTTCCTCCATCCATCTAAGTGCTTCCTTCCAAATAGCAGGTACACTTTCACCGCGAATCACTCCACTGCTATTCCCTTGCTTTACATTCACATATAAGGATTCCCACTTTTTATAACTCTTCCGACTTTCGTTAAAATGGTCCTCGTCACTCACAACTGCTCTATCATTCAGCTTGGCTTTAAGCTGCTCAAACAGCTTTTCGACCGTCCCGATCCCAACATTCTCGTACTTTGCCAGGATCACAAGCTCCTTCGGCAGCTGTCCGACAGTTTCAATCTGGTCTTCATTTAGCTGCCTCAACAGACTTGGAATACCAGTGAATTCATCAGAAGTCAACGGCACCTTCGATAATTCTTCCGTTACGACTAGATGATTCGCTTTGTAAAAGAAGAACAGTTCTCCAGGCCTTTTCAAGGTAAGATTCCTGCGTGCTTTTTCCTCTTCGATAAACGTATACAGCTCCTCGAACAGCTGCTCATCATTCTTCTCACTGTAACGCTTCACATTTTTATAAAGACCTTCAAGATTGTTCGGCAGCTCGCTCATGATCCGCGCTTCCTGCTCGGCTCCAAGTCGAATGAGGAAAGTCTCAGATTTATCAAATCGCTGTGGTAAAAGAAAAGCGTCCCGCAGGAAATAGGGAACATCAAGCTTCCGCCCTTTATAAGAAATCGATCGGATCGGCGTAAAGCCCGGTGTTTCCTGTACCTCGACAACTGGAGCTTCCACAGCAGCAGCCGCTTCTTGCTTCGATGTTTCCTCTGCTGGTTTTTGCCCCGAATTCTTCAGCAGCTCCTCCAGTCCTTTCAGCCTGACTTCTAGCTCAGACATATCAAACACCTTTTCCACCTGTGGTGATGGATCCTGGTATTCAGGAACGATGACATCAACAGGACCATACACCTCAACATACCATCGAACGATCCTGTATAAAGCCTCCCATGATAAAAGAGCCTCTGAATAGCGGAACATCCTCGAGTCATGTGCCGCCTGGTTCCCTAGTCTCCTCACCAAGTGAAGAGCATCGCGAATATTAGGAATCAGATACCCGTTATCATTCAGCATATCCAGCCGTTCTTTTAAATTCGTTCGCGGATCTTCAACAAGTTCCTCTGCAAGGCTGACCTGCTGCAAAATATTTTCAACAAAAACCCTGGAGTGCGTAAGCATTGTCCTCGGGCTAGTAAAAATACTGTTCTCTAATTCCTTCGCCAGCAGCGCCAGCTCCTTGGAAATCGGCTCTAAAAATTGATAGAAATATGTATTTGTGTTCATCCTTAATCCCCCGGATAATAGTCTACATAAATTTTATCATAAGATTAATAGAAAAGATGATGGTAGCAGAAACTGGCAGACAATAAGAAAAAACCTCCCAACATTGAGAGGTTCGCAATTACGCATATCGAATTCCAGCAGCCTTCACTTTATTAATATCACCAGAACTGCAAGGAGTCACTCCGTAAGTCATGCCACATTCAGGACAGTCCATTACCACCGTTTCCAGAATAAACATCTCACCGCATTCACAAACGATGTTATGAGCTATCTTTGGAGCAAGATCCTTCTTCCCTTTACTTTTTACATGGTCAACAATTGCCTTGCCATCTTGCAGACGTGAACAGCCACAACTCATGATCAAAAACTCCTTTATGCCATTAATAATGTCTTAAATTATTTTAAAAATAGCATAAAGAATCACAGGATAATATGTGAAAAGTCACACAGAAGCAGAGGGACGTATCCTTTGCTCTTTCTCACAAGATGCCGCTGAACTGCATCAAAGTATGGGTTTTCTATACTAATTAGAAGCACGAGAAGCATCCCCTTGCTTCGGTTTATTCAATTTATTTCGAAGCACTTTTAACTGTTTCATTAATTGCTCATATTCTTCAAACTCGATATTGCATGTTTTTAATTCTGCGGCGATTTTTTGCACGATTGCCTGTTTCTCTTCGATTGCTTTAGGTTGAAGAGAAATACTCACTTTTCTTTCATCTATTGCAGACCTTTCCTTTTTCACCCAGCCGTTCGCTTCCATTCTTTTGATCATGGGGGTCAAAGTGCCTGTGCCTAAGTTTAACTTTTCTCCAAGCTCTTTTGCGGTAAGATCATTTTTCTCCCACAGCGCCAATAGCACTAAATACTGCGGATAGGTCAGCCCGAAGGAATCGAGCGCTTTAGTGTACAATTTGTTAAACTGGCTTCCTGCTTCATAGACAGCAAAACACAGTTGATTTTCCAGAGTTAAAAAATCATTCAAATGACTCATCCTTCATTAAGATTGAATTAGTTTGGCGATATCCTTCTCAATTTTACCCGGTTCTGTCGTTGGAGCATAGCGTTTTACCACTTCCCCATTTTGATCAATAAGGAACTTCGTAAAATTCCATTTAATATCCTTAGACAGGAGACCGCTTTTTTGATTTTTCAAGTAAGTAAATAGAGGGTCTTCGTCTTCACCATTCACATCAATTTTTGCAAACATAGGAAAAGAGACACCGTAATTCAGCTGGCAAAACTGTGTTGTCTCCTCAATATCATCAAACTCCTGGTTGTTAAACTGGCTGCATGGAAATCCGAGTATTTCAAAACCTTCATTCTGATATTTATCATACAGCTCCTGCAGACCTTTAAACTGATCCGTCAATCCGCATTTACTCGCAGTATTAACGATTAACATAGGCTTTCCTTCGAAATCCCTGATTGCTTTACTTTCACCATTCGGTTTTTTAACTGTAAAATCATATATTCTTGTCATCATTATGTCCTCCTCTGTTTTGTTAAAACCCGATATTTATATCGTGCACGATTTAATCGTACCAGATTTTATTTTTTGTTTCAAATCTTAATGCTCCGTCAGTTTTGAGCAAAAAAATAAAGGTAATGCAATCACTGCATTACCTTTCATATCCTTCAGGAGCAGTAATCATATTACCTCTTCATAAACACATTCCCTTTGAGAGATTATATTCCCAATCGTATCTCTAACGCTTCTCATCAACCTTTTTTAGAAAATCACGAATTACCTGCAGATACTCCTCTGGCTCTTCCACATAAGGCATATGTGCACTGTTCTCAAACACCTGTAATTCGGAATTAGGTGTCACGCTGCTGTAATACTCAGTTGTCTCAGGAGTAGCCTCATCATAGCGGCCGCATGTATAAAGCGTTGGACAGTCAATCTCCTTAAGCTGAGAAGTACAATCAAATGTCTTCAAATTCCCAAGCACCGTAAATTCAGAAGGACCCCACATCGTCTGGTACACCTCTGGATTCCTCATACCTGCGCCTGCCTTCAGCCATTCAAAGTCAGGCTCTCCGCGGAAAACAAACTCCTTGCTAAAAGCCGCAATGGCGTCCTTAAATTCCTGTGAATCAGTCGTTCCTTCTTCCTCACAGCGTCTGATTGTCTCCTGCACTTCAGCGGGCAGCTTCGCAATATTCCGCTTCTGATCCTCTTCCCATAAAGGAGCACTCAAACAAGGACTAGAGAATATCACACTCTTCACACCACTCGGCTTCGTAAGCAAATAAGCAGCTGCAAGCGTCGTACCCCATGAATGACCTAGGATATGCACTTCATCGAGCTTTAACGTCTCTCTCACCTGGCCAAGCTCCTCAACAAACCGGTCAATATTCCAAAGTGAAGTGTCAGTCGGTCGATCCGATTTCCCGCAGCCCAATTGATCATACATAATGACCGGACGATCCTCGCCAAGCGCTTTTAACCCTTTCAATGAATAAGTCGATGAACCTGGTCCTCCATGTAAAATAATCACTGGCGTTCCTGTCGCTTCTGGATTATAAATTTCGTAGTAGACTTTTCCTCCCGTTACTTCAACAAAGCCATCTTGGTACATTCCAATATCCCCCTTATGTATAACTATCTATGATTATACTTCTTTTGCATATTGAACCGCTTTCTTTTTGGTAAAAGAAGTGATAAAAACCCCGATAAAAACGAGACAGCCCCCAATAATTTGCGGAAGAGTAATAACCTCATCGAGAACAAGGAATGCTGCAATCGAACCAAATACAGGAATCAAATTCAATGAGATCGACGCCTTGGACGGACCTATCAAAGCAACGGCACGATTCCATAACAAAAACGAACAGATAGATGGGAAAATCCCAATGTAAATAAGAGCACTCCAATCAGTTATTGAAGGCGTTTCAACCGGAACAATCGACAGCTCAATAGCGACAGGAAGAATCATCACCACAAAACCAATCGCCAAGGTGAAGCCAAAAATCGCCATCGAAGGCAATTTACCAGAAATCTTTCTGATAAAAATAGAATATAAAGCCCATGAGATCACAGCCAGTACCATGATCAAATCTCCAATATTAAAATGCAAATCCATCAATCTATCATATGAGCCCTGCGTGATGACAAAGAGCACACCAATAAAGGAAACCGCCATCGACACCCAGTATTTCAACTCCATTTTCTCTCCTAGCAAAAGCGCAGATAAAAGGAAGATGAACATAGGACTCGTGCTGTTCAGCAGGGTGGCATTGATGGCCGATGTGTAATGGACCGCCCAATAAATCAACAGATTAAAACCAATCACTCCTGTTACCGCCAGGAATAACAACAGCTTAAAATTCTCCCTAAAAACAGTCATATCCCGCTTGAAAAGCCTTATGATCACCGGTGACATAATCAGAACTCCAATGGTCAATCGAATGAACGAAATCGTCACTGGTGGAAGAGAAGCCGCAAGGAACTTACCAGCTACTGCATTCCCACCCCAGAATAGGGCCGCTCCAACCAGAAGTAAATATGGGACGTTGCCAAATCTCTGAATCAATATGTACTCCCCCCTAGAAGCAAAGGGACGTACCCTTTGCTCCTTCTCCAAAGAATTAACTGCATTGTTACTACTATTGTAAATGAAATGGCATCTAAGGGGTACAGGTTAATCGAGGAGGATAATTTTTAATTTCTTACTAATAGACTCCACCCCTATTATGAACCAGAAGCTAAGGGACGTATCTTTTGCTCTTTCTCCCAGATGCCATAGAACTGCATTATTGCCTATGATTTCTAAACTAATTAGAAGCCCGGGATACGTCCCCGTGCTTCTTTGATGATTTAATTTTCAATGACAATTTCTCCTTCACCTTTTGGTGTTTCGAAACCAATCAGATAGGAATTTAAGATTTCTTCAGTTATGGGGAATGAATTAGCGTCAAAACGTTTGTTCCTTATTTTTAGCCGTTCGCGCAAATCATCAGGATGAACCTTTATATAAATGAGTTTCCATTTTCCGCCGGCCTGTTCAACGAGTTGTTTATACTGGTCCCTGTTTGCGCGCTGCCAAAAACTGAAGTCAATTACCACTTGTTTTTTATCTTGAATCAATTTAACTAAAAGATCTCGCAATTTTCTTTCTGCTTCCTTCTTATACTCTTCAATCTTTTCCATTGGGAAGTCAAGACCATAACGACCATGTGTTGCCCATATTTCTTCGTCGATTGAAAGACGTACAAATCCTTGTTTTTCTAATTGCTGTGAGAATGTCGTCTTCCCAGAACCAGCTACACCACACATCATCACAACTAGCGGAGTAAGGTCATCTTTTTCCTCATAAATGAAGTCAAAATCAGACGGTTCGAACAAAAATATCCCCCCATTTTTTAAATCATAATTCTTATAAAGTTCTGTACCAAACTGAATCAGACTTGAATAAACCCTTCCCGCAAACCATTTCGCAAAAACGGACTCGGTTCCCCTACGCTGTATAGCTGCAGATAATGCATCGCTCTGGTGCACGCGGTGTAGAATACTCTCCGCAGGCTCTCATCACCATACACACTCTCCGATGCATCATAAATGATGACGGCATCGAATTCGATGCCCTTGGACAAATACGACGGTATGACAACGACTCCTTGTTCATATTCTATCGAGCCGCTCTTTATGAGTTTAATATCATCGATGTTGGACAAGGACTCGTAGGCACGTATACTTTCCTCAGCAGATTTGCATATGATCGCAATACTTTGGTAACCAAGGATTCGCAAATCTGCGACTTTGGAGGCAATGTGGCTGTGCAGTTCTGTGTGATGTGCCAATTGTGTCAGCACGGGGCGCTCACTTTCGCGTTGAAAAGGGATAATCCTTTCACCGTTCGGAACGAGACTTCGTGTTAATTCGATGATTGGTTTTGTCGACCTGTAGCTCCGTACCATATTAATCACTTCGGTTTCATCCAATCCGTACAAGCTTGTAAGTGTATGAAAATCCACCATTTCGCTGGCATGGGCGAAGATCGCCTGATTAAAGTCGCCAAGCACGGTCATTCTTGCCGCTGGAAACAAACGCTTCAAAAATTCGAATTGAAATGGTGAATAATCCTGTGCCTCATCAACAACGATATGTTTGATCGAACTGTTCGTCTGAAAGCCTAACATCAGCTCTTTCATTAACAGAAACGGAGTAGCATCTTCATAAAATAGTTTTCCTTCATCAAGCATTCCCACTGTAGATCGGCAAATATCATGCCATTCCTTTGGTACTTCCCGGTCCATCCACTTTTTGTCAGACTCAGTAAAAAACTGCTTATAGATCTCTTTAATGTTGACGAAAAGATATGTCTTGATCCGTTTTCTCAAAGGCTTTAACTTCTGGCGAACAATCAAACGGGCTAGCGCTTCATCCTCGATTTCATAATCATGAATCGCCTCTCCACTAAAGCCGCGTTTTTTCGCCAAGTGGGTATATGCCTTATGATATTCCTCATCGCTAAGCAGCTCAATTTCCTCCTGAACCCATGGCTTCTTCCGTTCGAGCTTCTCTGCTTCATCTATTTTCTTGATTAGCCAATCCTTTAATTTTTCAAGTCTGCTATGAAAACGGAGCGAGGTGTCGCTGCTATAAAATCTGTCTGCTATTTGTTCGGATGTAACAATCGGCTCTCCTCTAAAGTTTATGTTCTTGAATAACATTCCGGAAAACTCAAGCGACTTCCTGTATAATTGAATCGCTTCAAAGAAATCAACAGATGCCTTGAACTTGATGCTGGCAACCCTCGACTTGTAAGACGGTGTATTCACTGCAGTTAAAACATATTCCAATTGATCGTATGGGTTTTCAACTTGAAACTCTTTACTCAGGCGATGGTCCAAGTACTGCTGAAATGTGACCTGCTGCATATTCTCTTCTCCAAGTTCAGGCAACACATTCGACACATAACTGTTAAACATCGAATTAGGCGAAAAAAGAATAATTTGATCCGCATTCAGATGATCCCGATATTTGTAGAGTAAATAAGCAATCCGCTGCAATGCAGCAGATGTCTTGCCGCTGCCGGCGGCACCGTGAACAATGAGCAGCCTTCCGCGATCGTGACGGATGATCCTGTTTTGCTCCTGCTGAATAGTCGCAACGATATTATGCATTTGTTTGTCAGTACCTTTACCAAGAACCTGCTGTAAAATCTCGTCTCCTATCGTCAGACTCGTATCGAACATTGATTGAAGAACGCCGCCGCGTATAAGATATTGCCACTTTTTCTCTAATTCGCCCTGGACTATGCCCCCGGGTGTTGTATACATAGCCGGACCTGGCTGGTAATCGTAGTAGACACTTGATACGGGAGCCCTCCAGTCGTAGATCAGGAAATCTTCGCCACTGGGATCAGTTAACGAGGAGATACCAATGTAGATTTGTTCTGGAGTGGAAGTACCTGCTTCCTTAAAATCAATCCGCCCGAAGTACGGAATTTCCTGCATTCGACGCAGCGTGGCCAAACGCTTGGATGCATGTCTGTGAGTACTCTGGCTTACTGAAAGAGCTTGTGCTTCCTGCCTCAAGCCGATGATGGTCTCAAGGAAATCATCAAATGTATCTGTATTCACTTTGACTTCATCCCAAAAATGCCTGCGAATCTGGACAACCTCATTCCTGCGTCTGGCCGTTTCCTCCTCCAATCGGTTCATATCGTCCTTAATGGTCCCCATAACCTTGTTCACTCGTTTTTGCTCCTGCTTAAATTCCGAATTCATAGCAACACCCCCAAATTTTTTTATATAAGAGTTGACTTACGAATCAATTTCGTTGTATAATTAAAATAAGGATAATTATAATTAATGTTAATTACACAACGTATATCTATATAAATTTACCACAGGATTGGATTTATTTCAATGTAATTCTGTGATTCTAGCTATATAAAAAGAGCAGTATT